>NZ_CAUQCJ010000011.1:0-51844 GCF_963516515.1 uncultured Streptococcus sp.
GCATTTTTTACTCGGGTTTATATTTGCTAGAAAACATCATCTCATTTTCTAAGCTCCATTACTATATCATGTTTTTAAAAACTTGTAAAGTATTTTTTGATAAAAAACAAAAATATGTTCGCAAATTGTTCTGTTTATGTAAAAAATATCAATAAATATTTTTTGTAAACGATTGTAAAGTGAACAAAATGACGATGGTGTTTAATTTAAAATTCTTTCATGCCAGTCTATACTCTTTCCCTTCTGTGTTTGATCTATTAGATAAGATGACGACATTTTTAGATCATTAAAATCGTGCAACTTTTTTCAGATAGTTTTAAAAGATTGATTTCCTTATATTTTTCCTTTATACTGGATAAAAGGAGAATAATATGTCAGAAACAAATCACGAAATTGATTCAAATTTTGCAGGTCGTTTAAATATCCTGCGTGCAGGTGTTCTTGGTGCCAATGATGGAATTATTTCCATTGCGGGTGTGGTTATCGGGGTTGCCAGTGCCACGACCAATATCTGGATTATCTTTTTATCAGGTTTTGCGGCTATCTTAGCTGGTGCCTTTTCAATGGCTGGTGGAGAATACGTATCCGTTTCAACTCAAAAAGATACAGAGGAAGCAGCCGTTGCGCGTGAGCAAGTCTTGCTAGACCAAGATATGGAGCTAGCCAAAAAATCCCTCTATGCTGCCTATATCCAAAACGGAGAATGCGAAACTTCTGCCCAACTCTTGACCAATAAAGCCTTTCTTAAAAATCCACTCAAGGCTCTGGTAGAGGAAAAATACGGGATAGAGTATGAAGAGTTTACCAATCCTTGGCACGCTGCCATTTCTAGCTTTGTTGCCTTTTTCCTTGGAAGTTTGCCTCCAATGCTCTCAGTAACCATTTTCCCAAGTGAGTACCGCATCCCTGCTACTGTCCTTATCGTCGGTGTGGCTCTTCTTCTCACTGGCTACACAAGTGCTAGACTTGGAAAAGCCCCGACCAAAACGGCTATGATTCGGAACCTTGCTATTGGTCTCTTGACCATGGGAGTTACCTTCTTACTCGGTCAACTTTTCAGCATTTAGAAGACAAGAAATACCTCGATTTTGAAGTCGAGGTATCTTTTTTACATTTGGACAATTTTACGATAACTTCTAGAGGTAATCATGAAAATCAGCACATAGGCGATGAGGAAGATAGCGCAGATAGACAAGGTCACAATCAACATCATATTCGTATCTATTACACCAATCACTTTTAAAATCAGACTAAGCATATGGTAGGCAAAGGCTAGATGTATGAAGGCAAAAAGCAAAGGAAGGAAGAAAACAGTTAAAACCTGTTTGTTAATGGTTTGCTTGATTTGCTTTTGATCTAAACCAACTTTCTGCAAGATAATAAAGCGTTCACGGTCTTCATAGCCTTCAGAAATTTGTTTGTAGTAGATGACCAGAACGGTTCCGACCATAAAGATAATGGATAGGAAAATACCGATAAAGAAGACACCACCAAAGAGGGCACTCATTTGAGCACTAGCATCTGCTAGATTGCTACCATACACATAGCTACCTTCCGTGTTTAATTGAGCATTAAACTTTTGTAAGTATTTTTCATATTCTTCAGCGACTTTGAGTTGCTCTTCTTCACTGATACTTACATTCATACCACCGTAAAACTGATTATAGATATCCGAATCTGGGAATTGGTCCAAAAAGGCTTGTAAATTAGGTACAACAAGGTAATTGTAATCAGAAGTCAAAATATTAAACTGATTTGGGACATGGTTCACAATGAAATCTTTAGTAAATTCTTCTTTTACAGAAAATTGATGATCGTTTAGAGTTAGAGCTTTCTGTTCTTTAACTCCCTCATTCTTGGCAAAGAGTCCAACCTCATTTCCTGATAGAGAAAGTTTTTGACCAGTCATATTTTCATAATCTTTTTGATCAAATACCATGAAAACTGTTTTGGGTTGGACACGATTTTGTCCTTTTTCAAAAAGGGCTAACTTGGTTCCTTCTTGGTTTGCAACACCAAAGTAAGTGTAACGAAGCACTTCTTTCTCTTTAATCTTATAACCTTTGTCACTTGCAAACTGGCTCAAGAGTTTGTCCAAATCTTCTTTTTCAACATTTTGTCCTGAAACCCCAAAATCATGAGGATTTAGAACTTTTTTAAAGCTTTCTGAGGCATTGAAAATACTAGTCGCTGCTGACATGGTCACCAAAACCATTGTTGACAAGATAGCGATAGTTGCTAGTCCAACCGCATTTTTCTTCATACGGAAAATCAAGTTGGACACTGAGATAAGATTATTTGGTTGGTAATAGTATTTCTTATTTTTCTTTAAGATTTGAAGGAAAACGGTAATCCCTGCATTAAACAAAAGATAGGTACCAAAGATAACCAGTAAAACAGCTAGGAAGAAAGTTGTTAGGGCTGTAAGAGGATCTTTTACAGTAAGGGCAAGATAGTAGCCAATCCCTAAACTTATGGAACCAAGAATCGTTTGGAGAGGTAGGAAACGACCTTTTCTCTCACCGCTAGCTTTCTCACGTGAGAGCTGGAGGGCATTCATACGGGCGATTCGAATGGCATTCAGGAACATGAGACCTAGGAAAATCAAACCAAAGACAACAAGTACTGTAATGACAACTTTCATCTGGAAGGTAGCGACTAGTTCTACCTTTAATTTCATCAGTTTGAGTAGGAAAGCGAAAATCAACTTGTCAAACAAGGCTCCAATACCGATACCTGCTCCAACAGTTAAAATTCCAAATACCACTAACTCCTTAAAGGTCATACTGATCAGATGGCGCTTCTCCAAGCCCAACATGCCATAAATTCCTAGTTCCTTGGAACGGTTCTTCATGACAAAACTATTGGCATAGAGGACGATAATGGCTGATGCAAGTGTAACGACAAACATACCAAATCCAAGTGTTGTTTGAATGGTTTCTCCTCCACGAATTTCTGCAATCTTGGGATTGAAGGTCAGGGAGTAAAAGAGATAGGTGACAGTGACTGCCAAGAGAACAGCCAGCGCAAAAGGATAGTAGAGTTTGCGGTTTTTAATCAAGTTCGATACCGCTAACTTATTGGTTAATCGAAACATACTAATTCACCTCGCTTGCCATGACAGTCAAGGTATCAGAAATTTCTTGGAACATCTGACGCTCTGTCTTCTCTCCACGGTAGATTTGATTGTAAAGAATGCCGTCTTTGATAAAGAGTACACGCTTGGCTCTGCTTGCTGCTGCTGTGGAGTGGGTTACCATGAGAATGGTTTGGCCGCGCTCATTGATTTCATCAAAGACATCAAGTAAGGCTGCAGAGGACTTGGAATCAAGGGCACCTGTTGGCTCGTCCGCAAGGAGAATTTCAGGTTCTGTGATGATGGCGCGGGCTACTGCTACACGCTGTTTCTGCCCACCAGAAATCTCGTAAGGGTACTTCTCTTGCAATTGGTTGATGCCTAGATTCTCAGCTGTCACCACCAATTTCTTCATCATTTCCGTAATGGGTCTTCTTGAAAAGACAAGCGGAAGCAAGATATTGTCCTTAACAGACAGAGTATCTAGCAAGTTAAAGTCTTGGAAGACAAATCCCAATTTTTCACGACGGAAGCTAGAAGCCTGTGAATTTTTAATGGTTGCGGTGTCAGTTCCATTCAAGTAAACCTGCCCACGACTTGGTTTATCCAGCATAGCTAGAATATTGAGAAGAGTTGATTTACCAGAACCAGACTCACCCATGATGGCAACGTAGTCACCCTTTTCTACGGTAAAGTGAATATCCTTGAGGGCTTCTACTTGGTTGCCCTGAAAACGTGTTTTATAAATTTTTTGAACATGTTTTACATCTAAAAGTGTCATGAGAATCTCCTTTCTTAATATCCCATCAAATGAAATGTTGCTTGCATCATAGCGCATCCCAGCTGAACGCGCTCGATTTCTTTGTGGCTTGGTTTTCTTATTTTCTTATGTAAGATTTGTTTCATGATGTTACTCCTTTGTTCTTTATGAGTCTAGTTTACATCAAAAAAAGACCGCTTGCCATAACCTAACCTTACAAAAGAGACTTTAATCTTACATTTTTGTAAGATTGGGGGAAATGTAGATATTTTATCAGAAATATTTTACCATAAAAAGAAGGCAAGAAGAAAACCCTTGCGGATACAAGGGTTCAAAAATTTTAAAATAGATTAGTCGAATTCATAGACTAACAGTAAAATAACTGTTTCTACCTCACCAAAACCATCCTTCATTATCGTCAATGACTTGGGCTTCTTTGCGTTTGCGTGGGCCTGTTCCATACATTTCTGCTTCGATTTCTTCCTTGGTTGGCATGACAGAAGCTAGGATGATATAGATAATCACGCCAAGTCCAAAGTTTGCGACTGTAAAAATGGCAAATAAGAAACGAACAAGGGTAACATCAAAGTTCCACTTGTCTGACAGACCTGCCAGAACTCCTGAAATCATGCGATTTCGTCTCATTTTATAAAATTTACTGTTCATGATATTTCCTCTTTCTGCTAGGTTAGACATAGTATAACACGGGTAGGCTCGGCTTTCATCAGTCCTCAGGCTGATTTATTAATAGCAATTTACCTCGACAAAGTCCACAGCGATAGCGTATAGTATCAATCCTTCTTTTGCGATGATACCTTTGCTGGCAGGATTGACAACGATAAAGTTTGAGTGGTTTAGAGTTACTATTTGGCAAGGTTGGTACAAACCGTAATCCATCCACTGCTTTCAAAAGTTCCTTAAAATCCCTATCCTTGTGTTGATAGCCCTTCCCTTGAAAATAGAGGTGATAGTGACAGAGTTCATGTCGGACAATTTTCCTAAAAATATCCAACCCCAGTTCCTGATAAACCTTAGGATTAAAATCCAAATGCCCATCTTTGGGGAAAAATCGCCCACCTGTCGAACGTAGACGCCTATTCCACTGGACATGATGGATAAAAGGTCTGCCGAAGTCTTCTAGTGAAACCTGCTTGACGTAATCAGTCAGTTTCATTTGGAGCGAGGAGCGACAGATTGACTTTTTCCCGTTCAGTATCAATTTTCTTAACCCAAACAGTTACCAAATCACCGACGGATACCACTTGGCTAGGATGTTTGATAAATTTGCGACTCATATGAGAAATATGAATCAAGCCATCCTCATGAATTCCGATATCAACAAAAGCACCGAAGTCAACGACATTACGCACCACTCCTTCTAGCTTCTGACCGACCACTAAGTCCTTGATATCTAGGACGTCTTGGCGAAGCACAGGTGCGTCAAAGGAATCACGGAAGTCTCGACCTGGTTTGAGAAGGTCGGCAATGATATCTTTAAGAGTTTCGGGACCAAGGTCTAGCTCTTGCGCCATTTTCTTGACAGAAAGGGACTTAAGCTTATTTTGAGCTTCTTCGTTTAGATCTTTAATATCTAAGCGTTTGAAGAGTTCCTTGACGGCAGCATAATTTTCTGGGTGAACTCCTGTATTATCAAGGATATTGCTACTTTCAGGGATACGGAGGAAACCAGCAGCCTGCTCAAAAGCCTTGGCACCCAGACGAGGAACTTTCTTAATTTGAGCGCGTGAAGTGATTTTTCCTTCTTCCTCACGGTATTTGACAATATTTTCAGAAATGGTTTTATTGAGTCCAGCAACATGGGAAAGAAGAGCTGGGCTGGCTGTATTGATATTGACACCGACTTGGTTTACCACTGTATCGACAACAAAGTCCAGACTTTCAGACAGTTTCTTCTGACTGACATCATGCTGGTACTGGCCGACACCGATTGACTTAGGATCGATTTTGACCAATTCCGCAAGAGGATCTTGCAAACGACGAGCGATAGAGATAGCCGAACGCTTTTCAACGGTCAAGTCTGGGAACTCCTGACGGGCTAGCTCACTGGCAGAATAGACAGAAGCACCACTTTCATTGACAATAACATAGCTGACTTCTGGAAACTCTTTGAGAACTTCTGCCACAAAGGCTTCACTTTCACGACTAGCCGTTCCATTTCCGATAGCAATAATTTCCACGCCGTATTGACCAATCAAGTATGCCAACTCTTTCTTGGCTTCTTCGATTTGACGAGCTGATGCTGGTTTGACAGGATAAATCACCTGAGTTGTTAGCATTTTCCCTGTTGGATCAACGACAGCCAGCTTGGCACCTGTACGAAAGGCAGGGTCAAATCCAAGAACCACGCGCCCTTTCAGCGGAGCAACCAAGAGGAGATTGCGCAGGTTGTCAGAAAAGAGTTGAATAGCTCCCTCTTCTGCCTTTTCAGTTAATTCTGTACGAATACGGCGCTCGATAGCAGGCAAGACTTTTTTCTTAACAGATTGCTGAACAACTTCATCAATATAGGCATTTTTTACCTTGAAACGAGCAGCAAAGAAAGCTAGAATACGATCCGTAGCATGTTCAAAACCGACCTTCAAGATACCTAGCTTCTCCCCACGATTGAGAGCCAAGGTTCGATAACCTTGCATATTGCCAACTGTCTCTGAAAAATCATAGTAAATCTGAAAAACCTGCTTTTCATCAAGACTTTCATCCTTAACTTGAGAAGTTAGTTTAGAGTGTCTCAGCACCTCCTGATAAGTCATAGCACGTAAATTGACATCTTCCGATAAGGCTTCGACCAAGATATCAACTGCACCAGCCAAAGCTTCTTTGCCTGTCGCAAAACCTTCACAAACAAACTTCTCAGCTTCTTTCTCTAAGTCAGCTACATTCTGCAAAATCAGACGAGCAAGAGGAAAGAGTCCAGCTTCACGGGCAATGGTTGCCTTGGTCCGACGCTTTTCCTTGTAAGGAAGATAGAGTTCTTCAACGTCTGCTAATTTTTCGGCAGCTAGGATAGCCTCTTCCAATTCCTTGGTCAACTTTCCTTGTTCTTGAATCTTAGCCAAGACAGCTTCCTTACGGTCGTTGAGGTTGGTCAGACTTTTATCCAAGTCAATAATGGCCTTAATCGCCACCTCATCCAGACTACCAGTCATGTCCTTGCGGTAACGCGCGATGAAGGGAATAGTCGCCCCTTCAGCTGTCAAACTTAGAACGGTATCAATTTGCTTTAACGTCACTCCCAAATCCTGGGAGATTTTTTCATATTTTTTATCCATGAATCTATTATACCACAAGCTAAACGTTTCAAATTAACTCGTATAACATTTAAAAAATATGTAGGGAATAGATTTATATGCTATAGCGTAATAACTTGTACTTAGAGAGCATTGCCTCCTTTTTTAACCACCCCATGACATCAAAAGTATTTAATGGATCTGACATAATAGCCAGTTCTGGGACCCGTATTATTGAGAAGATTACAATTTAATTCTAATAGTTTACAAAAGGATCAGTGATTAATTTCACTGTTTTTATTTTTGACAATAATGCGCAACGATTCTCCCTCCTTATTCTTCAAAAAAACGCTTTTTTGAACAATAGGATTGTAATTTCTGTTTCTAATCTTTCAAAATGCGTGTTTTTGAGAAATAAAAAAAACGCAAGCCTGAGCCTGGTGGGGTGTAATCTATTTTGAAATTTTAAGTAAAAAAGGAGCATTTAAGCCCCTCCTTTGAAATAACAGACACTTGGCTGGTCGGTGTACCCAGCATCTCAGATACCTTTTTCAAGGTGCGGCAGGAACCTTTCTGCCCTCAAATGTCTTTCGTTAATGTTATTCTAGCACTAACTACTTTTTTTGTCAAGCTTTCTCAAGCTACCAGACTTAATACGACTTTGTAACTTAAAATCTTGCAAGCGATACATGGTCGGAACATAAAAGAAATCGCCACTCTTATGTAACTTGATGGCAACAAGAACATTATCATCAAATCTTTTAACATATTCAAAACTAGCATCTTTCTCTCGTGGATTGACCCCAACGAAATCTGGATTACTTAGTATGAGTTCCAGATCTTCGATATGATGAATCACATCATTATGATGCCGTTTCAACATATGACTTCTTAAACCTTCTTTGTTAACCTTGATATTACTAGTTTCAAGAACAATATTAAAATTTCGTCAGTAACCTGACCGATCTTTTTATGTTCCATCATTTCCTCCGTTATTCCACAACTATTATATCACAATCAAGGTGTATATTAGGATATATCAAGCTCTATGATTCGTTAGATACTCAATTTTAACTTTTCCCTTTTCCTCAAAATAATAGTATAATAGAGGTAGAATTTAGAATCGAGGTACACCTATGGCTGTAAAATTTACAAAACGAGACGACTTGGACAAGATGTTTGAAGAGTTTGCTAAACTCCCTGATTTGAAACAAGTCACTTTCCCTGATGACAAAGAGAAAAAAGCCAAAGCAGAAAAGAAAAACTAGATGACTGCTTTCCAACAACTCCCTTCTAGCGTGCTTCAGACTGGGGCTATTTTTCTCTCTATAATCATTGAAGCCCTACCCTTCGTTCTGATAGGAAGTATTGTCTCAGGACTAATTGAGGTTTATATCACACCTGACAAGGTTTATCATTTTCTCCCTCGAAATCGTTGGGGGAGAATCTTTTTTGGTACCTTTGTTGGGATTCTTTTCCCCTCTTGTGAATGTGGAATCGTCCCCATTATCAATCGTTTTCTGGAAAAGAAAGTTCCCAGTTACACGGCCGTTCCTTTTCTTGTGACAGCACCTGTTATCAATCCCATTGTTCTCTTTGCGACTTATTCTGCCTTTGGAAACTCCTTCCATGTCGCCCTGTTACGAGCTCTGGGTTCCATTGTTGTAGCTGTGATACTTGGGATTTTTCTGGGATTTTTCTGGAAAGAACCGATTCAGAAAGAAAATCGTTTGGCCTGTCATGAGCACGATTTTTCTCATTTGAGCTCTGCAAAAAAAATTTTTCAGGTCTTTGTGCAGGCCATTGATGAATTTTTTGATACGGGACGTTATTTGGTATTTGGATGTCTCTTTGCCTCTGTTATACAGGTCTACGTTCCGACTCGGATTCTGACCTCTATCAGTGCGACTCCTCTTTTTGCCATCCTGCTCTTGATGCTTTTGGCCTTTCTTCTCTCTCTCTGCAGTGAGGCCGATGCCTTTATCGGTGCTTCTCTTCTCTCAAGTTTCGGCTTGGCACCAGTTCTGGCCTTTCTTGTGATTGGCCCAATGCTGGATATCAAAAATATTCTCATGATGAAAAATTACTTGAAAGCACGATTTATCAGTCACTTCATAACGATTGGGACTCTGGTCGTTTTAGCCTATTCTCTCTTGATTGGAGTCATCCTATGATTCGATTTTTAGTTTTAGCTGGCTATTTTGAACTGACCATTTATCTCCATCTGTCGGGCAAATTAAACCAGTACATCAACATGCACTATTCCTATCTGGCCTATATTTCCATGGTGCTTTCCTTTATTTTAGCACTTGTTCAATTGTATATCTGGATGAAGCAAGTCAAAACCCATAGTCATCTGAACAGCCGATTAGCCAAGGTGACGAGTATTGCTCTTTTGGCTATTCCAATTGTCGTCGGTTTAACTTTTCCAACTGTTAGCTTGGATTCTCAGACCGTTTCTGCTAAAGGCTATCATTTCCCCTTATCAGAAGGAACGGATCAAGCCATTCAGACCAGCGAAGGGACGACAAGCCAATATTTGAAACCAGATACCAGTTCTTATTTCTCAAAAACAGCCTATGAAACGGAAATGCGAACGACGGCGGATAAATATTTGTCCCAAGATAGTATTCAGATCACTAATGAAAACTATATGGAAGTCATGGAAGCTATCTACGACTATCCAGATGAGTTTGAGGGTAAGACAGTCCAGTTCACAGGCTTTGTCTATAATGACCCCAGTCATGCCAATAGCCAATTTCTGTTCCGCTTCGGCATTATTCACTGTATCGCAGATTCGGGTGTGTATGGATTGCTGACCAAGGGAAATACCCGTCAGTATGAAAACAACACCTGGATAACGGCTAAAGGAAAACTGGTCAATCACTACCATAAAGAACTTAAACAAAATCTCCCAACCTTGGAAATCGACAGTTTTACCAAAGTCGATAAACCAGAAAATCCCTATGTGTATCGCGTGTTTTAAAAAAACAAAACGAACAAGTTCTCTTCTGAATGACAGAAAAAGAGCCTGTTCGTTTTTTGTTATATGAGATATAGGAAGATACCGAAAATTCTCACTTATCAATAAAAAGAGACAATATCAGTTTCTGCATGACAGATTTCTAATATAGTCTCTTTATCTATTTTTATACTTACAAGAATTGAATAGTTGAGCTTATTTTTTCCATTAATTCTAAACGAATGTTCAGAAACCCATTTGACGTAAGTGGTTAAGCTTTCATCTGTTAAGGATTCTACTGCGATAGTCACGCACATATTTACTGCTTCTTCAACAGAAACAGTAAAACGATAGCCATTTAATTGCAGAAATTTTACTAAAACAAAGAAAGCAGTTCGTTTATTAGCATTGGCAAAAACATGCTTCTTTATCAATTGGACAAATAGTATCGTTGCTTTATCAAAAATTGTTGGATAAAGAGGCTTCCCAAAGACAAATTGTTCTGGTAAATTGACAATCATATTTAAAGCCGAAGGACTAACTGTTTGAATTTCCTTATTTGGAGAATAACACTGAATTGGTAAAACATTTATTTTTTCAATTTGCTTTTCTGTCAATTATACTGTTATTTTTCCACCAAGGCTTTGAAAACATCGTCGTATCTGTCAAAGATTTTATCTACATTTAAGTCAAAGGCATCATCAGATACATAAGAAACCTGCTGACCCAATTCTTCCGATTTTACACCACTTGGAATAGTGATTGAATTTCCTTGTTTTCTTATTTTCACGACCATCTTATTTTCTCCTTTTCTGCATTAAAATAAATAATTACGGTAATTACAATGGCAGGATAATTCGCTCTCGTAACAATCTATATCAGAGCAAATAAATATTATAGTTTTGAAAAGTTATTAATGCCGCTATTTTAAATCTTATACCATTTCAAGTAATATAAGAAGCTCAGTGAGAATTAGAGAGCCACTCATTAATTAGACTAGCGATTTCTTTGGGTGCTTCAGTATAAAGCTCATGGCCAAAGTTCTCTAAAAAAATAGTATCAACATAGTCTGGCAATTCTTTTAGGGCTTCCTCTCTCCATCTAGTTTCATTAGGATAGCGAGGACTAATAAACAAGGTATCTCCCACTTCCCTCTTGAAAGCTTGTATTTTCCGCCGTAAGCGGAGAATCGCTTCTATATTTTCATAATCTATAGCTAACTCATATCTATCATACTCCGCATTCCAGTGATAAGACTGTCTTACAGCTTCCTCCATATTTTCTGACCAATACTTTGCTTCGGATTTTTCTTTAGAAATAAGAAGATTTAAGTCCGAAACAACTTGAGATTCAATATAGTTTTTAGTTTCCTCTAACTCTATATCCAAAGGTAAAATCTTATCTAAATCTAGATAGCCACCATCCAAAAGAATCAGTTTCTTTACTTCTTCAAATTCCGATGCGAGATAACGAGCCAAATCCCCTCCAAGAGAATGGCCTATCAGACAGATAGATTCTTCCTCTACTATTTCCTTTTTAAACCATGCTTTCAATTCTGTTTCATCTCGAAGATGCTTTTCATACGGATTTAGAAAACAGACCTGCAAATCTAGCTCTTGAAGAAAATCCTTGCTATGATAAACATTGCTTCCCAGACCGCCTATAAAATATATTTTCATTCTCTACTTAATACTATGTTTATTCATCTTTTGTTCAAAGATAGTTGTGATAATCTGACGCAATTCTTCGCGTTCCTTTTCTGGGATTTCACCACTTGTTTGAGCTGCAGCGTAGAGTTCAGGGTGTTCAATTGAAATGCGTTTAATGGTGCGTGTCGTAGCATGTTTTCTGACGAAAAACGGGATTCGCTTAATCAAGTCTTGTGGGACAAGCGCAAGAATCTTCTCAGCGGTTTCCTTGTCACTAATTTTAGACGTAGTCAGCCCCTTCTTAATCATTTCCTGTTCTTTTTCTGTAAAATCTGTTAATTTCATCTGATTAATCCTCCTATTTTCTTTAAGTTAAATTATATATCATTTGTAGCAAGACAACAAATAGTCTGTTTGTAAAATGCTCTCTATACTACAACTTTCCTGTCGCTCTTTAATGAAAAATCACAAATCCTTTTGGAGAGATGACAAGCTGATTTTCCAATTCTCGGCAATTGCTTGCTAGTGCTACTGCTTCTCTATCTAGAATATAATCTTCACTTGATTGGTTGAAAATTGCTTCGAAGATTTGCACATCGTATTTCCACTGCAAAGCTACTAGATCAGGTTTGATTTCTTGAAGGCTATACTTGCCATGCTGAATGATTACTGACGCATGTTTCCGAATCTTAATCAGTTTCTTGATAAAGTTCAGCATATCATTGTCACTTGATACACGTTCCCAAGGCATACAACGACGGCAATCTGGGTCTGGACCGCCAGTCAAGGATAACTCTGTTCCGTAATAGATACACGGTGTTCCTTTTTGTAAAAAGAGGAAGGCTAGAGCTGATTTGACCAGTTGAGCGTCTTCATTTGCCGTCCACAAGATTCTCTCTGTATCATGAGAATCCAAGAGATTAAACATAACCTCTGAAATCTGCTGTTTGTAATACATAGATTGGCCATTGATTTCATCTATGAACTGGTTCGTCTTCTTAATTCCTCGTAAGAAATAGTCCTTGATGCTATCAGATAAAGGATAATTCATGACGGCATGGAACTCATCGCCATTTAGCCAAGGCTGAGACGTATGCCAGACTTCTCCTAGGATATAAAGATCAGGCTTTTTAGCTAAAACTGCCTTACGAAAATCTTTCCAGAACTGATGGTCAATCTCATTAGCCACATCCAAACGCCAAGCATCGATGTCAAACTCTTCAATCCAATAAGTCGCAACCTTTAAAAGATACCCCTTGACCTCTGGATTGGCTGTATTTAGCTTGGGCATATAGTCCTCGAAACCAAAAGCATGATAGGATAACTCTCTCTTATTGGCTAACTTTTCAGTCGTCACTGGAAATTGTTGAATATGGAACCAATCCTTATAAGCAGACTGTTCACCATTTTTGACAACATCTTGCCATTGAGGAGATTGCGAACCAATATGATTAAATACAGCATCCAGCATGATTTTCATACCTCGCTGATGCGCTTGCTCGACCAGTTCCCGAAAAGTCTCCTTGTCCCCAAAATGACGGTCAATTTCAAAGTAATCTGTCGTATTGTACTTGTGATTGCTTGTAGATTCAAAGATAGGACAAAGATAAAGTCCAGTAATTCCCAAGTCTTGCAAGTAATCCAGATGGTCAATAATCCCCTGTAAATCACCACCAAAGAAATCATCACTCTTAGGTGTGACAGATGAATCCCAGTCTAAAGTCCCTTCTGGGTTTAATCGAGCATTTCCATTAGCAAATCTCTCAGGAAATATCTGATACCATACCGTATTTGAAACCCAATCAGGAACCTGGCAGGCATCAATCTCATGAAGATAGGGCAACTTAAATCCATTTCCAATAGCATGAAGATTTTCTAGAGAATTTTCCACGCAGCCTTTATCGCCATACAAAATGCTCTGGCCCTCTGTATCCTTGAGTTCAAAGAGATACTGGATACGTGCAAAGTCAACGGACACTTCAACCTGCCAATAATCAAAGATGGCGTCGGAAGTCAGCTTGGCCATTTCCTTTGTATCTTGATAAAACTCCTCCATAAAGATAAAAGGATCACCATAATGCAAGTTGATGCTTTCAATGTCCCCTTTCTTAGTTCGAATCCGAATATGAAGTTTCTTATCCTTATAAAGATAGGCAAACTCCGACTCAGTCCTATGGTAAATAGCACTTAATTCCATCAATTTGTCTCCTTAAGTTCTAATTCAAATTTTACGCAAACGTTTTCATAATTGTGATTCTAGTATACTACTTTCGTATTTTATTTTCAAGGCTTGTCCGTAGATTCTAGTGGTTTGGTTCTATAAATAAAAAAGCAGCCATTCTTACAACTTGCTACTTTTCAAATGATGATTTACAAATGTCTTTCCAGCCACTCAATTTTTTTAAAATCCTTATTGTTATTGTGCTCATTTCGATAAGAATCTTGGGAAGAAGCCTTGTAAATGCTTAAAAACTGTTCCAAACTTGGAACTCGAAAAGAGATGTCATCGAGATGAATCAGCTCTATATCCGATTCCGAAACTCCTGCAAAATCAGGTAAAGAATCAATACTTCCGAATTCAACACTCAGACCATCTTTTTGGAATTCATGCTCATGAATATCTATTAAGGCATAGCCTAAGTGTTTCATCACTTTCATTATCTTGTCCCACTCATAAATTCTGAGATGATCAGGTGCTTCCCAACCTCTAGGATCACCAGGCACATGAATGTCAATGTCAGACGGCCTCCATTCTTCATTTGATCGGTATTCAAAACCCAAAGATCCCATGAGCGTCGGATTGATTCCGATTTGGTTTAAATGAGAACAAATTGTTCGAAATTCATCAAATAGAGAATTCATTCCTCCTCCAATCGTTGATATAGAATTTAATTTTGTTGTGAATAATAAACTAATTTTTACCTTCTACTCTTTCGGTTTTGAAAATACTTCTACTCGCTGAGCTAGGACTTTGATTTCTACAGGTAGGTTATCCGATTTATCGCCGTCAACATCTGACTCCAATTCACTATCTGAAGAGATCTTAATATTACGCGCTCTGATATACTCAATATTATCATTGCCGACAACATCTCCTTTTAGTAAATCAGGAATGACGGATAATTTGGAGAATATTGAAGCATCTTTTAGAATCAAAATATTGGCATAGCCGTCTTTGTTTTCTTCAAAGATTTTCTTATCAGCGAAGTAATTTGTCAAGAGAACCAACACATGGCTAGCTTCACCAACATAATTTCCATTTTCTGTATCAACCTTAATGTTAAAGACCTGATCCGTCATGACAGACTTCATGGTGTTTACAGCATAGGCAAGAATACCAAATTTTGTCTTGTCCTCGATTTCAACGTTGTGAATCGCTTCTGGAACAGAACCGATACTAAAGATATAACCAAAATAGTTATCATTTGCTTTACCAATATCAATCTTGTTGGTTAAATCAAAATCGAGTTCATCTATCGCGCCATCGATGTCTTGATTGATTTCCAACAATTTTGTAATGAGGTTACCCGTACCGCCTGGGATAATTCCTAACTTAGGAATGTAGTCTCTCTCAGCAATACCCGAAATGACTTCATTGACAGTCCCGTCTCCACCAAACACAACCACTGCATCGTACTCCTCACGAGACGCTTCCTCAGCAAAGTGTGTTGCATCCAATGCTTTTTCGGTAATTTTGGTTTCCACATGCTCAAAATAATCTTTGGCTTTATTCTCCAGCTTGACCTTATAATCCAAAGCTTTTTCACCACCAGAGGTAGGGTTGATAATTATCATTGCTTTTTTCATTGATTTTCACCTCAAAATCCGTTAGAAATGGTTACATTTCATCCTATACAACTAAACGTATTCCCATTATACAATGAAAGTACAGAAAAGAGAAATATGAAGTACTGGTGATTGATTTATAAAAACATTGAAAAATTATTTAATAAGAATTTTTAGAATACAAAATATCGGTTGAGTAAAGATTAGCAGATTGTATCAGACGACTAGCTTCTAAATATTGTCACTTCATTATCTAAAATAAAGATAAGCAGCTTGATGAATACATTCAAAAAACTGCTGATGAAAGACAAAATTTACAAGATCAAATCAAGGATATTAAAAAGGAAATACAGGAGCTTTATGCCACTATGGAACAAATTCATACTGTTAAAAAGTATCGATCTTACTACAAAGAATATAAGGCAAATCCGTCTGACAAGACATTTTTTGAGGAATACAAATCTCAAATCAAGCTCTATGAAACTGCCCTTTCAGAGCTTAAAAAATCCTATTCCAAGCTCCCAAATTCAAAGGATATTTTAGATAAACTGTAAGCGCGTCATAACAAGGTATCTATCATTCATGGAGCTCCTCCTGTATACTATTAGTAAAGTAAAACTATTGGAGGATATTTTAATGCCACAGCCTATTGTTCCTGTAGAGATTCCACAATATCGTCGTTTTGATTCTAAAAAGAGAAATGATATTCTTCTTAAAATTCGTATTGGCAAGCTTGAACTAAGTTTTTTTCAATCTCTCAATCTCGAAATGATAGAACAGCTTTTGGATAAGGTGTTGCTCTATGACAATTCATCTATCTAGCCTAGGGCAGGTCTATCTCGTATGTGGGAAAACGGATATGAGGCAGGGAATTGATTCACTGGCTTATGTCGTTAAAACCCACTTTGAATTGGATCCTTTCTCAGGTCAAGTCTTTCTCTTTTGTGGTGGACGTAAAGACCGCTTTAAAGCCCTTTACTGGGATGGTCAAGGATTTTGGCTACTTTATAAACGCTTTGAGAATGGTAAACTGACTTGGCCCAGTACAGAAAAGGATGTCAAAGCTCTCACACCTGAACAAGTAGATTGGCTTATGAAGGGCTTTTCTATCACTCCTAAAATAAATTCATCAGAAAGTCGTGATTTCTATTGAAATGAGGACTTTCTTTTTAGTATAATGAAGTTAGAAAACAAGGAGGGAAGCCCATGGAAGAATTATTAAAAATCATTCAACAACAGAGTGCTACAATTGATAGTCTCACCAATGAACTTGCCCTTCTTCGTGAACAAGTGGCTTATCTGACTCAAAAGCTCTATGGAAAATCCTCTGAGAAAAGTGTTTGCCTCTCTGGACAACTCAACCTTTTTGAGGAAGAGTCTCCATCTGAGGAAGATGGAGATATTCCCAGTTGAAACAGAGGAAATTACCTACAAACGTAAGAAATCTAAAGGGAAACGCCAAGCTCTTCTTGCCCAATTTGATTCAGAAGAAGTTCATCATCATCAACTAGAAGAGAGCATTTGCCCTGATTGTCAGGGAGAGCTAAAAGAGATTGGAGCGACCCTTCAACGACAAGAATTAGTCTTTATTCCTGCGCAATTAAAACGAATAGATCATATCCAACACGCTTATAAGTGCCAAACATGCAGTGAGAAAAATCCGAGTGATAAAATCGTGAAAGCTCCTATTCCTAAAGCCCCTTTGGCGCATAGCCTTGGCTCAGCTTCTATTATCGCTCACACCATCCATCAGAAGTTTAATCTGAAGGTACCCAATTATCGCCAAGAAGAAGATTGGGCTAAGATGGGTTTACCAATCACACGTAAGGAAATCTCTAATTGGCATATCAAGGCGAGTCAATACTATTTGGAGCCCCTTTATAACCTTTTACGAGAAAAGTTGTTAGAACAATCTCTTCTTCATGCGGATGAAACCTCTTATCGGGTCTTAGAAAGTGATAGTCAGCTGACTTACTATTGGACTTTTTTGTCTGGGAAAGCTGAGAAGCAAGGGATCACGCTTTACCACCATGATCAGCGTCGGAGTGGTTTAGTAGTGCAAGAATTCCTAGGAGACTATTCTGGGTATGTGCATTGTGACATGTGGTCTGCTTATCGTCAACTGGAAGAAGCTGAACTTGTTGGTTGTTGGGCGCATGTAAGAAGGAAGTTTTTTGAGGCGACTCCCAAGCAAGCAGATAACTCATCGTTAGGTGCTAAAGGTTTAGCTTATTGTGATCAATTATTTTCTTTGGAAGGAGGCTGGGAATCCTTGTCAGCTGATGAACGACTACAGAAACGTCAAGAAAAGCTCCATCCCTTAATGGAAGACTTCTTTGCTTGGTGCCGACGTCAGTCAGTTTTACCTGGTTCAAAACTAGGGAGGGCAATTGAGTACAGTCTCAAGTATGAAGAAACCTTTAAGACAATTTTGAAAGACGGGCATCTCGTCCTTTCCAATAATCTAGCTGAACGCGCCATTAAATCATTGGTTATGGGACGAAAAAATTGGTTGTTTTCTCAAAGTTTTGAAGGAGCTAAAGCAACAGCTATTATTATGAGTTTGTTGGAAACAGCTAAACGTCATCAATTAAATAGCGAGAAATATCTATCCTATCTTCTAGAATATCTTCCAAACGAGGAGACTCTCGTTAACAAAGAGGTTTTAGAGGCTTATTTACCATGGAATAAAGTTGTACAAGAAAAATGCAAATAAGAAATCTCCAGATTAGGAACTATCGCTGAGTTCTCTAGTCTGGAGATTTTTCAATATACTTAGTTATTGGGCGGTTACGATAAACTTAATAAATTGCAAGAAAAAAAGAATACCCTAATGCAAGAGTATTCCTCCTCAAAATCCGATATGGATGAACTTTATAAAATACGCAAAAACTAAGGAATTTATATGGGTAAGGAGATGGAGAGATAGCTTCCATCTCTACTCTTCACTTTTCAAAGTTAAATCTCCTATTGTTTTTCTATTAGTCCAGTAACTTCCTTTTATGCTGTCAATTTTATCAATTTGCAATTTGCAAGTGCCTATTTGTATTGGATTTTTTTCACTATATCTACTTAAAGGATTAGTAATATAAGTGTAATATAACACAAATCCTCCATTTTCTTCAACTAAATTGCTGGTAGTAGTTTTACTGCTTATTTCATCAGATTTGAGTTTCACATCTGTATAAAGAAAACTTTGCTTAATCTCAATTTCAACTGCTTTTTCTCCAGATTTACCCTTATAGTTATAACTTAAAACTCCAGTATATTTTTTCTTTAATCTTGGTATTTTCACAAAAGGATTGTATTTCCATAAATATCTTTCATATATAGCTATTGCAATAACAGAATATCCAGCGGACTCTAAAATCAAATCCCAATAATCCAAACCCGACTGAGGCTTCTTAAACTTATACAATATAATGAAAATAAGAATTATAATTATTCCAGATAATTTTATCAGTGATTCCATTTTAGATTTCATAACTATAAAATCCTTTTAACTCATCTATGAATCCTTTATATACCTTCTCTCTATCAGCAGAATCATAGCATAATTTTTTAATACCGTTAACTTCAACAAAGCTATTAATGTTATGTTTATTATCATAAAGAAACTCTACAATATCATCAAAAATATATTTGTAACAATCATACTTTGTAAAAATTTCATCAGGAACATTATAAAGTAAGCATTCTATACCAAAAGAGCTTGCTTTCTGTGCAAATTCGTATCTTTCATCTTGCATTTGATACCTCATCTCTTTTGCTATTCTAACCATTTTCTTAAAATATAAGTTTGTTCTTTTATTCTTATCTATTCCATTCTTAATATGTTGTTCCGGATAATTTATTACTTCAGTTCCATCATCAGCTTTGATAAGTATTCCTCCTACATAATTTTCTGGATCAAACCTGTAATCACAAGAGTAATCCCTATATCTTAATGCTGGAACCGAATCAGCATCTTTTCTATAAGAATTTCCATGTATTTTAATAGATTTGTTTTTTCTTTCCACATCATCACCAAATTTATTTTCTAATGCGGATTGAACTATATTTTTAAAAGTCTTGCTTTTTGAAATTGCACTTATAAAACCATAATTAGTTTTAGAAACACCAACTCTATATTTTGGTCTAAATTGATCTATTTGAACAACAGCAATATCTACATCACTATGCTGTCTAACATTAGTATTGTTTGCATAAGATCCTTGTAAAAATATTTTAACCTCATAATCATCATTACTCTTCATCATAACTTCAAATGAAGGTGTCTCACTATACATTTTTTGAATGGAAGTCCTTTCATTAAATCCGATAGTTTTTAATGCATCAACTACCATTCTTATGGCATTTTTACATTGATTTTCCTCTGTTTCACTCAAAGGTTTTGCATATTTTCTTAATTGCTCTTCTGTGAATATCATTTACTACTAATCCTCCTTTGATACCGTCATTTAACATCTATTCAAACTCAATCTCTTCATTAACTTTTTGGTGAATATCTACTCTATTAACAACATCGATTACATTTACCAGCCAACCATTTAGTGTACAACTTCTGATAAATTCATCAATTCTATTAACTCCATTCATTTCTTTGAGTGTTACAACAACACCAAATCTAACTCCTACACCATCTTGAGGAGCTAATCGGTTATTTGTTTTTATTTCCATGCCCCAATTCTTATTTCTATAAGAGTCTTTTGGTATCATTCTTTTTGTAGCACTCTCTGCAATATACTTTACATTGTCCCATTTTCTAAACTGCTTTCTGGCTTCACCTTCCAAAAGATAATTTTTTTCTCCCTCTAAGGTGTCTTCTGTATTCTGTTTATCTCCCTTAATATCCTTAATTTTTTTATCATCCCCTATTCGCCCAAAATGTAAATTCAATTCCGTATTTGTATAATCAACACCTTGCAATCTATCACACAATGGAAAATAACACATCGTAGCCTTCGCAATATATGGATACTTATTATCTTTTAGAGGAACTGGAAAATCGTAGTTATAAGTATTCCATTTTTCGCTAATGTCTGATACCACAAATTTAATTTCATCATCTTTTGTTTGAATAATATCGTTTATATGAATTGGTACAACTCCATGCCCATATAAAGCAACTTCCTCAGGAGTCGGTTTTTCATCCCAACCTCTTGCAGCATCAATAATCATGGCTTTTGCAACTTCTCTATTAAGTCCTAACACATCAATTAAATAAGATAATTTTCTCGCAATCCAAGGTGCAGCATAAGAAGTTCCGGCAACACTCGCAGCCCCTAAAGGTTCACAAACCCTAATGTACTCTTCTTCACTGCCACCATAATAGCTCACATCAGGCTTTGCAAAGAAAGATAATACTAATCCTTTACGAGCATATTTAGTAGACAGACCATTCTTACTAACTGAATTTACAACTATGCTATTAACAGAATCCGCCGGAGATCCTATTTTTACTATATCTGCACTCGGTTTATTTGTCCCTGCCACAACAAATATTACATTGTTTTCAAACTGAATTCTATCTAATGTTGCAGCTTCAGCAGAAATAAAGTTGTCATTAATTTCCTGATTACTGCCAAGTGAAATATTCCAGACTTTTATATTTGAATTATTTACCACAATACTCTTTATTTTCTTTATTATTGAAAATGAAGAATATTCAGCACCTACCGCTACTCCAAAATGCCTAACTTTAAACCTTCCGCAGCCATCATCCAACCAAGGATTTAATCTTGCTCCATCAACAATAATAGAAGATACTGCTGTCCCATGATTATAATCTTTTGGATTTTTTGGTATATCTTCTGAAACCATATCATGATATTCAACCCAATCACTAAAATAAACACTTTCATCGAATAAGGTATCTATCACTCCAATCGTCGGTTCAATAGTTGGGGATGGTATAGTTACCATTTTTGTTTGATACTCATTGATAAAATCATCGGGTGATAAACTTGACAAATCAACTGTTGCCATTGAAACAAGATAGGGTGCTTTTTCAAAAAGTACTTCTACCTGATTTTCATCTAAGTAAACCGTTTGATTATCTAAAATTCTGCTACTTAAAATATCTATCCCTAATCTTTCAAATAATAATTTTGTATCTTTTCTTACATCGTACAAAGTTATAATACTCTGCTTTACATCCATTGTAGGTAACTCTACTTCAAAGGAATCAATATATGATGCATCTGCAATCACTTGTTTGAATGTAGACATACTTACAGAAAGTTCTTTAAAAACTGCCGAATTAATAATATTTTTATCTTCAAACATGTTTTTGTTAATCTTCCCTGCAAATTTTTGAGATAATATATTGGAAGTATCTGTAATCAACTCTATGCTTTTAGTCAAGTCATACTCGTCAAGAAAATATGTGATAATATGTTTACTCTTATCTCTATTAAATTTTGCTCCAACAATTGCATCATTAGAAGCCGTTCCTTTAAAAAGTCCAGAAATCCGGTTACTTTTTGCAGCAATCTTATTATAATAAACACTAACCAAAATACCTTCAAACGGCTTTGTTTCTTTATCCCAGAATTCTTTAATCTGAATTAGCTGAGATCTTAATCTTAATAAATGCTCTGTACTGACTTCCACTTTCCCATTCATGGCTATGCCTCCACGCATACCATTTTTACTGGCTTGCACAAAGCGTTTCCCTTTTAATTCCACGACATTATTCACTATCTACTTCCTCCCTCCCTCTTTAACTTTCTTGATACTGCACTTTTAGACTCACCTTTTAATTTTTCTATTTCTCTTACAGTAAATCCTTCTTCATGAAGTTGGTTTATATCCTTTTGATCCAAACTCCCTATCAAACTATTGTATAATCTTTTCAAATAATCATACTCAGAACCAACATCGCTAAATGCAAGTGATGTTTTTATAATGTTTTTTAATTCCCCGGGATAAGGTATTTTCTTTGCTGTCTTTAATATTTTTTTAAATAATCTTGTATCCTTTGATATTCCTTTAAAATTCTTGATAAATGAAGAAAAATAATATTCAGCAACTTCTATTAAATCCTCATCACTATACCTATTGAAATTAATAACAGCATCAAATCTCCTAATTAATGCTTTATCAAAATTTGAATATAGATTAGTTGTTGCAATAAGTACAATCTCTTTATTAAGGTCTGTCAATCTATCCAATTCTCTTAAAATTGTAGATGTTACTCTTCCCATCTCTCTAATATCATTAGAATTAATTCTATCCAAAGCAATAACATCAATTTCATCAAATAAAACCACAACCTTATTTGCATTTGGAAGCATATTTATTTCTCTAAATACTTTTATTATGTTTTTATTAGTCTGTCCCAACTTGCTATCTATCAAGTTTTCAAAATCCACCCTAAAAAGAGATCTATCCAATAATCTTGCAACATTTTTGGCTGCTTCTGTTTTTCCACTTCCCGGTAATCCTTCAAATAAAAATTTATTAATACCAACATTATGGTTTACAGCGTTAATAATACCTTTTATGTCTTCTGTTATTTCAAGTGGTAAATTTAAAGCCTCTAAATTTCTTATTTCTACTTGTTTTAAAAACTCACTTTCAAAATCACTACTTTGTGGTGAATATAAATTTGCTTCGGACATTAACCCCATAATATATTCAGATAACTGATAATCTCCTATGCTATCAAAATATCTTGCTATTGCTATCGCCTCATTTCTAAAGGAATTTTCATTCCTTTCCACATGGTATTTTATTAAATTTAAAACATTTTGTTTTTTCATATTGCCATACCTCCTATTTTCTTTATTATACCACAAATCGGGACACGTTTCTATACGTTTGGGACAAATATCATAAATTTTAATTTTCTATATTATAGGTTATATTAGTAATCATTCATGAATAAAAAAGAGCCGGTGCAGTCCTAAGACCACACCGACCATAGATTTATCTTTCAGCTTCTTTCTTTTCTTTAGGTTTTTCCTTTTCTTCAGCCTGATATTTTTTGATAGCTCCAAGTACAGAATCATTCTTTTCTTCTTTACCTTTCATCTGCTCTTTTGTCTTTAATAGCTTTGAAGAAAGTATCCTGATATTGCTATGCTCTTTCCCGTTATCATCAATTGAAGTTCTTATTTGTCCAAAGAGCTTAACAAAATATTCCTGCTTAAAGTCCTTTGGAATATCACTTTTTTCTCCATAGGCAGAGCAATTATGATATACCTTATTACCCTCATCATCTTTAGATACCACAGAGAAATTTGCTACCTTAAAGGCTTTTCCGTTCTTATTTTCCCTTTCAACTACATCGACCTCCCCAATAATATTTCCGACAATATTGATAAGATTATCCTTTTCTTCTTGAGCATAAGGTAAGTCTTTTATCTGTCCCTGTTCTCTTAAATCCTCAATCATATAGTCAAATTCCTCATGTAGCAAATTAAGGCTGTCATTGTCCATATAAGCGTCATAGAGGTTGTCTAAAGCACTTTCATCGTTAATGCCTTTTTCCATGCTGATAATTGCCTTAACAAAGTCTTTATGGTTATCATTTACCATATCTTCAATTTTATCTCTTATTGTTTTGTATTCTCCTTTCATAGTAAAAGGGGCTTTCGCCCCCTTATATTGCATATTCCTGTTCTTTCGTTGTTTGTTTTTCTCCTGTTTTGCTTTCATTTTGATAGGCTCTTATCTGACCTAAAATAGACGGCTTGTCCTCTGATTTTTGTGTAGTTTCTCCTTTACTATGAACATTATCCTCCACATCAAAGGTTGACTCAAAATAGTCGCTGTCCCTAAAATCATTGTCATATCTGTCAGCAATTCCATCATTATCTAAGTCTTTTGCAAGCGGATTATAGAAGTTTCCCTCATCATCAATGTCCAGTCCGAGAGCTGCCTTTAAGTCCTCGGAATCCACATAGACTAAATCTTCAAAAGAGGATATCTCTATTTCATTTTTCATATTCCTTAGAGCTTCGTTTTCTCCCTTGTTTTCATAGTCGAAGCTCTCTGTTTTGATTGGAGTATCATCAATATACTGTGTCCATGTTTTAGCTTCTAAATTCAGTTCGTACTGAATCCCATGCCTTTCATCCGGTGTATTCGTATACGCAATGCCTGTTTTTTGAAACTGTCTGGCTTATATTAAAGATATAGTCCACCTTTTTATATGTGCCGTAATCCTCTAAAATTGGTATCCCTTTCTGCCCTCGCATAACCGTTCGATTAAAGCGTTCCCCCAGTAGTCGAACTTGGCACAGGCTGTTGCTTCAGGATTTTTATCATATATACTTAATTGACTTCTAAAATAATACCTTTGATTGTTTCCGACAACTTTTAGGAACTTTAGATATTCTGCTTCATTATACAAAACATCTTGTTTTATTAGCTCCAAAATGCTATGAAAATCATTTATTCGCATTTTTTCTTCCTTCTTTTTTCAAACAAAAAAGGCGGTTAGATTTTACTCTAATCACCTTCGCTATATACCAAATATTATTACTCTATTTCAATTTTTAATTGATTCACTTTCAGATAGTATCTTCATTTGTTCAATAGCTATTGCATTTAATTTTTCCAATCTTTCAGATTGGCTCATGCCTTCATTTATAAATACCGCATTAAGATTCTCAAGATTAGAAAGGCAGACAAGCCTTACTCTTTCAATCAGTCCGATTCCTTTTTTCATATCGAGTTCATCAAATGTTTTTATAGCTATCGGCTTTGAGATATTTCTTCTTCTCATAATTTCTTCAACAGTAAAATAGATAAATACTCTGCCTTCCCTGTCTATCCAGTTATTCTTAAAAGACATTCCTGTCCGTTTAAGAAGCATTGAATAAAGGATACTATTTTTTTAGTAAATAAAAAATGTTTAAATTTTATATTATTCCTTTTCAAATAAAAGCCACTTGCAATAGCTGGACCAAGTGCACCTACTATATGTAACATTCTCCCTATAAATGTTTCTAATCCCAAAATATGAGATTGAGTAAATATGGCAAGAATCCCCCAAGCTATATAAGTAATTCCAAAATGTAAAATAAAGATAATTTTTTAAATTCTTTTTTGTCAATTTCTGTCATTTTATCTTCCTAATCTTGATTATTCTACGTATAATATTTTTTTACTGCTTCTTAGTTGCTCTCGATTATAACTACCTATATTCTATCATAAAAACAAAAAAAGCCTTACAATCAAGGCTTTTCATTATTCATTTCGTCAATACTTTAGTTTCGTAGATTCAGATTCGCATGATTAAAACTAGTCAATTTTCTCTGTGATGTTTCCAAGTTTATCCAATACAAGACAGGAATGATCATTTAGTGGAATTATGGGAACATTAACGAGTTCTTCAGCTCTCTCCTTATTAGCTTTATCATTCCATGAATCATAATGGACACTAATTAAAAACTGACTAAAGACTCCTAATCCATTTTTTATCTTTATTTGATGATCTGAATTATCATTAGGTGAGACATAGACTTTTTTTCCTAATAATAGGGCTCCTGCAGAAAACCCTATAACTTTTGCCCCTTTATTCAGCATACGATCGATATAATTTTTGAACTGCTGGTTGACGTAAGTAGCTAAATACTTTTCCGTATTTCCACCACCGATAATAATTAGATCAGCATCTAGATAGCTATCAAAATTAATCTGCTCAGTATCCAAGAGTAAGTAATCAGTGTTTAGGTTAGAAAAATGGCTTCGGAAAACTTCTGTGTACTTTTTCATGTACGGTTCCCAATTTTCTCGATAAACTGTAAAAATGACAATTCTTTCGATCTTCCTTGATGACACAATTTTATTAACAATCGTATGGTTCTTAATCGGCGGATTTCCACCCATCAAAAAAATTTGTTCGTCCAATCTTTCACACTTTCTAAAGATACATAAATGTTGGCCACTTTATGAAATTATAATTTTTTCTTAAAATGAATAATTCTATTTGCCTCCTGAAATCCAATATTGAGATGAAATCTTATAGAATCCGTATTCGTTAAAGTACAGTCACTTGCAAATTCCTTACATCCTTTATTTTTCGCCCATTCCTCACATTTTGTACAGAGATTTTTAGCAATATCCTTTAAACGATATTCCTCGTCGACAATAATCCCTTCTAAGAATCCAACAGGACTATATTTACAACCTTCAACATAATCAAATCCGAGTGAACATAATGCTAGACCTACAATTGTGTCACCTTCAACTTCAGTAAAGATTGCAGTATTTTTGCCATTCATATATCTTTTTACTTCATCAAAAGCTTCTTTATCGGTCAATTGGGGCCATAATTGTTTCATTAGTTTAGCCGTTTTTATAGAATCTTTTGTTATTCCATCCATATTGATGTTCCTCCGCAAATTACAAGCAAGTTTTTCGAATCACGCTGTTACTTTGTTACTCATTGATTGATACCAATACCATCTCCTTCTACTTTTCGCTGTCTCAGATCGGAAGAGCAGAGCCACGAACTCAGCGGTTCGGACTTTCCGTATCATTTCGTCGGTTTCCCTCCTCATTCTACGAGTCCTACCGTATGGGAGATCATTTACTTCTACTTCTCTGATGCCTCAGCTCGTACAAGCAGTGATACTGCCTCAACATGTGGTGCGAGTCAACATCTATATTATAAAACGAAAGTAATAGAGTGTTTTATAGAATTATACTATAAAACGAAAGAGAATTACACACTCAACTCAACCAATTTATAAAATTCACCTTTCCTATCCATCAAGTTATCAAAAGAACCATCTTCAACAATAACTCCATTTTTCATAAAAAGAATTCTATTGTATTTCTTCAACATGCTCTTATTTAACTTATGCGTAACAACAAGAACCGTCAAATCCTGAATTTCTAAAATTGAATTTTCAATTTCAGTAGTAACTTTATTATCTAAAGACGAGGTAGCCTCATCTAATAATAAGATTGGTGTTTTTCGAATTAAAGCACGCGCAATATTAAGTCTCTGTCTTTCTCCCCCAGATAGATTTGATCCATTCTCTCCACATAAAGCTTGTAGACCAGATTCATTTTCTAAAATATAACTTTCTAAGCCAGACTGCTGTATAGCTTTTTTTATATCATCTTCAGTAAAGGATTGACTAAGGGTAATATTTGCTTTTAAAGTATCATCAAAGATATAAACATCTTGCTGAACAATAGTCATTAAGTTATAAAGGCTCTCTGCTGAAATAGCTTGCAAATCTTGATTATCAATTGAGATATACCCACTTGTTACATCATAGAAACGCAGTAATAGATTGAGTAAAGTTGATTTTCCACTACCTGACATACCTACTATTGCAATTTTTTCCCCCTTTTTGATCTGTAAAGATAAATTATTAAAAATCTTTTCCTCAGCATTAGGGTAGGAAAAATCTACATTTGAAAAAGAAATGACATCATCAAAATATTCTTTCGTTTTACCAGTTTGAAGTTCGATTACATCTTTTACCTCAAATGAATTCAGTGTAGCCTGACCTTCGCGGAATTTACTCATTCCCATACCAATTTCATTTAGTGGCATTACTACAAAATTGACTAGTTGAACAATAGCTGTAACACTCCCAATTGTGGTATGCCCACCGAAGACCAGATACATTCCTCCACCAAAGGCTACTAAAAAAACAATCATCCCTGAAAGTTGAGAAATAACATTAGATAAAACATCAAATTTCCCTTTTATGAAACATATCTCATCCAATTTTTCGCTTTCGTTTTTGTAATCTTGACGGATAGCCTCTTTCACATTAAAACTTTTTATAACTAGAAACCCTGCTAAAATATCTTTAACCTTAGCTAAATATTTCTGATCGGCTATCATAGAACTATTTTGTAGAGAGGCTGATTTTTGTCCAATAAATCCTGAAATCATCATAGGAATAATGCTAGCAATGATAACTAATAAGGTCAAAAACCAATTGCCTATAAACATGGCTACTAGTGAGAAAATCATTAAGGAAATATTTTTTGAAATATTAAAATACTGGTGCAAATAATCCTGCTCAATTTTCTTCATGTTCTCAGTTAATATTGAAATAAATTTCCCTGATTTTTCCTTAGAAAATTCTCTATAATCCCTATCTAAAATAGATTTAAACACCTTATTTTTGTATCTTGACATAATCTGCCTAACAAGTTTATTTCTTAATCGAAGGGATATAAAATTAAGACTGGCATAGATAAATATTACGATAGCACCTATTAGTATCGCTTGGGTTAGATCTTCCCTATTTTGGGACATTCCACTATCAATTATAATTTTAATAGAATAAGCAAAAGCAATATTAGTTAAAGGAACTAATATATTAAAAATCATGAAAGTATAAAAAGACTTCTTATGGTACTTTGTCAATTGTTTCATTCCTAATCTACCTCGTAATTCTTAAATTTCATTTAGAAAATGTGACATAAAATATTCTTCTAGGTCAATATTCTCTCTCCTAATCTCTTTCATAGAGACCTGTTCTAGCATTTGTCCATTTTTGATAACACCAATCTTATCTGCTATCTGTGAAATTTCCGATAAAATATGACTTGAGATGAATATTGTAACACCACATTCCTTAGAAAGAGACAACAAAAGATTCCGAATTTCTTGAATTCCTATTGGATCTAAACCATTGATTGGTTCATCTAAAATTAACAATTTAGGTTTTGTTAGGAAAGCCCGAGCTAAACCAAGTCTCTGTCTCATTCCTAACGAAAACTCTTTTACTTTTTTAGTCGTATTTTTTAATCCGACCATCCTTAAGGCTCTTATTATATCTGATTCGGTAATATTTTTCTTCATATATTGCGCGTGAATTTCCAAAATTTCTTTTGCAGTACAATTTTCATAAAAAATTGGTGTTTCAATAACACTTCCAATCTGACTTAGAATCTCCTCTCTGTGATCTTGTAAATTTTTTCCAAAGATTTCAATACTACCAGATGTAACAGTTGATAAGGATAACATGCATTTCATTAAAGTTGTTTTCCCTGCGCCATTTGGTCCTAAAAATCCATAGATTTCTCCTTCAGGAATTTGTAAGTTAATACCACTTAAAATTTCTTCCTTAGCAATAGTTTTAAAAAGTTCTTTTATTTCAACAATATTTCTCATTTCTATCTCTCTTTCTATATCCAGTTTTAAATGAAAAATTTTTTCTTCAGGAGTGTAAATACCAATTTATACGGCTCTTCTTTTAAAGTAATCATCAAGAAATTATTACTTTCCTTCCATTAAATTTAGCTATACTACTTGATATTAATATCTTTTCTTGAAATAGTATAAATTAAAAATGAAACAATTATTAAACTTATGAAACTAGCAAATATTAAGAAGAATAAGTTATCAACAAAATTATTGGTTAAACTGCCTGGACTTACATTCGAAAGTAACGCTGCTAAACCAAGTCCTGAAAGCATAGTTATAGCTATTGAATGCCTAATCATGCCTAAAACAAAAGGTAGTATTCCGATTAATACCGTTCCAAACGTAATTTTAGCTAAGTTAATCATTTGATTAGCTACTGGGATATAATTTGATTCAGTTAAAACTGCAACTAATTTTATTAATAATTGAATCACTAAATGTGCAGTAAAATGAGCAATAAATGATATCAGAATTACTGTAAGCACTTTTCCCCATAGTAACTTTATTTTAGAAACAGGGTATGAAAACAGCTGAAAAATTGTTCTGCGTTTAAATTCATCAATAATAATCGTAGACAATAAATAAGATTCAAAAATCAAAAATGCTGCTTTAGTAAATAAAGATGCAAACAATGATGTTGCAATTGCCCAACTTCCCCATTTATCAGTAATTTTAATATTATTGGCACTCTGTCCAACAAAATCTTCCAGTTTATTATCAGTACCTAATCCCATGATTATGATTCCTGTAATACCTAATATTATCAATATAGTACCCAACCAAGCAAAAAATAATTTTGATTTTGAAACTTTATTTAATTCAATTTTAATAAGCGACAACATAGATTTTTCCTCCAAAAAATTTTGTTAATATTAATTACACTATTCAAAAAGCATCTTACATACTTCTGGTATGTTAAAATTTTAAAAATAAACATACTAATGGTATGTATAATGGAATTTTTAATACCATATCTATAGTATGGTATTTCTAAAATATCAATACTTAAAATTTATTTGACACCTTTTAAGTGATCAAATAATTGGAAAATTACTTCCAACATTTCATCAGTAATCAACTGCACTCCCAAACCTTCAAAAGTTAGTTTAATGAACTTCATTTTACGTTTTAATTCTTCTACTGAATAAATAGAAATTTGGAACCCAATCCAAATATTCAAAGTTAAAACAATCAAATCAGCTAGCTCTTCAGGATATTCTGTTTTAATTGATTTATCTTTAACACCTTCGAAAACTTTTTCTCTAATCCCTGGTAAAAAATCAGAAAATAAACTTAGATATTGCTCTCCTAACAAACGTGGACTTCTTAGCTTAATTGAAGCTGAGTATACAAGCCTTTGTTGCTCAAAATTAGAGAAAGCATCCATTAAAGAATTTTGTATTTTTTCTAATCCTGTTTCTCCTCTCCAAGTATAATTTAGAATTTCTTGATTATTTTCGCTAAGGATTGATTGCAATATTTCATCTTTAGACTCAAAATGATGATAAATAACACCTTTTGTCAACCCACCTAACCCATCAATTATATCTTGTATTGAGGTATTATCAAATCCTTTTTCTAAAAATAAATATTTCGAAACTTCTAATATTTTCTTTCTTGTTTCTTCCGGATTTCTATTCCTTGCCATTTTAGTCCCTTTCTATCATACCAATGGTATGTAATTGTATTATAATGTATTAAACTCATAATGTCAAGTTTCTTGTTATTTACTATAATTTTACGCCATTCATTTTTCCTCCTGAAAATAAAAAAGGAGAACAAAATTCAATTGTTCTCTCATTAGATAAATATTTATTGTTGTATTCATTTTTCCGATACGCAAACGACATCTACAAATACATTTACATATATGTACCTTTTTAGGATTTTTTTGACGTCAAAATTGCCTTTATCTACAAATACAAAATGCTTGTAAAATAGCTTAAAATCAAGGATTTTCACCATCTTGTTCGTTGTAGCAACACTACACACTCCACGTGATGCGTTTGAGGAAACAAATCCACCGGCTGAACTTTCTTCAATTCATATCCCAATTCTCGGTAGAGTTTGATATCACGCGCCATGGTTGCGACATTACAAGAGATATAGGCAATGCGATCTGCTCCTGTTTGAGCACTTGCTTTGATAAAGCTATCGCTCAAGCCCTTGCGTGGAGGATCAACCAAGATAACGGTTGGTTGAATTCCTTCCTTGAGCCAATTCTTCATGGCATTTTCAGCTGTGTCACAGACATAGTTGGAATTTGAAATATTGTTCAGCTGAGCATTCTTTTTGCTATTCTCAACCGCTTCTGGAATCACTTCGACACCATAAACTTCCTTGACGTATTTCGCAACAGAGAGGCCAATCGTCCCGATACCAGAATAGGCATCAATAACCACGTCATCTTCTTTTAATTCCGCAAAGTCAATGGCTGTTTGATAAAGTTTTTCAGCCATTTCAGTATTAACTTGGTAAAATGCTGGTCCAGCAATCTGGTAGTCATTTCCCAACATCTGGTCAGTGATAAAGTCTTGTCCATAAAGGGTGCGCCATTCCTTACCAAAAATTGCATTAGTATTTTGGTCGTTGATATTTTGCATAACAGACGCAATCTCTGGGAACTGCTTGAGCAATTGTTCAAGCAATTGCTCAACTCGGAAAATTTTAGGACGAGTTGTTACCAAAATAACCATGATTTGCCCTGAATAGTGTCCGCGACGCACCACAAGATTCCGAATCAAGCCAGCTTGTTCCTTTTCATCATAAGGTTTCAAATCATAACGACGGAGCAAGTCGCGTAGGGCTACCACTACCTTGTCAATGACAGGATCTTGGATAAAGAAATCTTCAAGAGGCATAAGGTCATGCGAATTCTTACGGAAAAATCCTGTTTCCAAGATACCATTCACTCTACGGACAGGCACCTGCGCCTTATTGCGGTACTTGACTGGATTTTGCATACCCAAAGTTTCAGCAACTTCTACATCAGCAATTCCAGCAATCTTGTAAAGACTGTCCTTGACTTGCTTGGTTTTAAACTTGAGCTGTTCTGGATAGGCAAGATGACCTAAATCAGCGATTCCTGAACGCAGGTAAGCCAAATCTAGATCTTGATTACGGTGTGGTGACTGGACAAGGTATTCTTCAACTTTCCCAAAACCAATCTTTTTATTAACCTTGAGGATACGCATGAGGATTTTTTCACTCGGTAAAGCATTCTCGACAAAGAATACCAAACCATCCACCTTGGCAACTCCTGCCCCTTCATGTGTCAAATCAACAATTTCAACTTCTACAATATCATTTTTCTTTAACATTCTCTTCTCTTTCTATTGGCCGACAAAAAAGACGGCAACGTTACGGTTACCATCTATTATACCATGAAATTTCTTAAGAACCAAAACTCTTGAAGAAGTTGACAATGGCTTGCCAGAGAGAGTTTAAGAAGTTTCCTCCGTCGGCTAGCGCCTTATCCGCATCAAAGTTAAGGTTGATATTTTTAAAACTGTCGCCAGCTTGTGATACGATACTTTGTTTAAGGTCATTTAGGGTTTTAGTGAAGTCTGCATTACTGAGGATATCACTCTTTGAGAGATTCAAAGCAAAATTAATGATGATATTGATCTGGTTTCCTGTTATAACCTGATCGAGTTTGTAATTTTTCAAGGTATCTTCAACAATTTTACGGACATCTTCCTCTGTCAGATTTCCCTTGCTTTCTTTAGCTTTGGCGAGTCCTGACTTGATGTCGGCTAGGGCAACATTTAATTTATTAGCATCATAGCCAGTTTTGTCCTTGTTTTCAGCATTGATATCTGACAAAGCCTTCAACTCTTCTTGAGCCAAGTCTTTATTGGCTTGTGGCACCTTGGCTCCATTAGCTTCTAGCGAATAATAAATCCCTGCTAAAGCACTTTCTCCTGTAACGGGAATAGGTGCTGCTACAGTGATTTTGGCGTGTTCCACACCCAAAGTTACGGCCGCATTGCGGTACATATCCTGAGTCACCTTAGTAATGTTTTCTGGTGTTTCAATCTTGACCTCAAGTGACGATTTGTCCCCTAGCTTTTGAATCTTGGCTGATGAATACAACTGTAAACTAGAGTCATTGGCCACATTCATAATCTTAGAATAGACATCAGGTGTCATGGTCTTGAGTTCTTTGGTGTCTGTTGAGGCATTGTAGCCTAGTTTTTTTAGGGTTTGATTTTTTTGATCTTCTGACAATGATGAACCTAGGACATATTCAGGTTGAACATAGGTTTCATCGATAACTTTTTGAACATCTGTTGCTGCATGGGCGCTATTCATAGCTGTTACTGCCCACAAAACCGCAGCACTGGTCAGAAAGAGTTTCTTTCTCATAGGGAATTTCCTCCTTTACCTTTCTAGAGTAATATATCTATCTTAAAGAAAACTTATAACAAAAACACCTGGGCTAGCCAGATGTTGAAAAGAGAGTGAAACATTTGATGATGTATAGGTTGAGTTGCACCTGTCTAGAATAATAATAGTTTCCTCCATTTACATAGAGTTCGGCACCGTGAAAAATGGAAATAGGGTGAATATAACTATAAGTCTTTCCAGTGGTATTGCCAAGCAAGGGAGCAACAGTATCACGAGAGTACTGTTTGGCCAGAGCCAAGGTATTTTCCTTGCCATTTTGGGCGATAAAATCGATATAGGCAGGTCCAAAATTATAGGCTTGAACAGCCGTCCAGACATCTACCCCCTTCTTCTGGGCCAGATAGAGATTGTCTGTCAGAGTTTGAACGCCTTGCCGAATGCTAGAGGCGTTATCATTGATGGTATTGGTTGAACCACTTGCAGACTCACTAGATTGCATAACATCGCCTTCTTTTCCTTTTGTTTCGGTATAAATCATAGCGAGCACAAGCTCTTCGTTTGCTGGGGTGTCTTTTTCACTCAAGATTTCTCGCACCATGGGTTGATAGGTCATGACTTGTTTGACATCTTGGTGAACGCGGTAAGCTTTATAGCCAGCAAAAAGGAAGACTGCTAGTACAAGCACTCTTCGAATTCGTTTAAACATTATTTACTTTGGATATCCTCGATATTTTTGATTAAGATAGAGTAGGTTCCATTGTCATTTTGGATAAACTCAACAGACTCGGCGTCTTGATAGACGTTATTGGGAACGATGAGCTCAATTCCATTTGACAAGGAAAGTTTTTGGTTTTCAAATTTTTTAAGCTGGCGACTGGCATCAATTTCATCAAATTGAACAGGCTCTGGTACGGCTTCTTTGACTTGGTCAATAAAGCTTAAACGAGCCGTTAGGTTATTGTCAAAAAGGTCATTGGCCAATTTCTCAGGCGACAATTCATTGCTTTCTTCCAGGTTATTGAAAATCGCTGATTTTACCTTGGATTGAAATTGAAAATCATCTGTGTTAAAAGTCTCAGCAATTCTCTGGGCTGTTTTTTCTAGTTCTTTGATAGATTTTTTAGGAGAAATCTTAGGGGCGACGGCAAGAAGATTTTCTGAAAAATAGTTCAAAAAAGCCCCGTTGTACTTGATTCGTTTTTCAATCAGATGGTACTTGCGACTCTGAAGATTGACCACCAAGGCCTCATCAGCACCCGTTCCAAATCCAGGCAGGTTATTCTGAGTTAGCTTGATTGGATTATCAACTTCTCCTCCGAGGTGAGTCAAGGTCTCCCGCAGGGCAATTCTCAAGAAAGCGAAATGTTCTACACCTTCTTTAGAAAATTGCACAAAAATCAAGTCATTGGTCTTGAGATTTTCGGAAATACTAAACTCCTCTTTCCAGAGATTAGCTAGTGTTACTGATGTCTCCAACAAATCGTCTGTGATGTGATTGAAGAAGGGATTTTCTTCCTCGAAAATCCCAGTCTTAGCTTCATCTGAATACACACGTTCAATTTTCTTGCGTAGGTATTCTTCGATTTTTGGAGTGATATTGAGAAACTTATCCGCTAAGAACAGCTCGGTATCATCCGGACTGAACTGATGGATAATAGCTTTCTTAATATAAATGTCCATAAAAATTTTAGTCCTCGTATAATGGGAAGGCATCTGTCAACGCTTTGACTTCACTTCTCACTTCTTCTAAGACAGCTTCATTTTCTGCATTTTTAAGGGTTTTAATGATGAGTTCAGCCACTTTGCGACTTTCTTCTTCACCAAATCCACGTGCAGTAATGGCTGCAGATCCGATACGAATCCCACTTGTCTTGAATGGTGACAAGGTTTCGTAAGGGATTGAGTTTTTATTTAGGGTAATATTGACTTCATCCAGCAAGTTTTGAGCAACTTTTCCGTTTTCTACAACCTTGGTTACATCAACTAGGAAGAGGTGGTTTTCAGTTCCGCCAGAAATGATACGGAAATCAGGGTTTTGCAAGAAAACATCTGCCATAGCCTTGCTGTTTTTGATAACATTGGCAGCATATTCCTTGAAGGCTGGATCCAAAACTTCTTTGAAGGAAACAGCCTTAGCTGCAACAACATGCTCCAAAGGACCACCTTGAATACCAGGGAAAATAGCTGAGTTGATTTTCTTAGCTAGATCTTCATCATTTGTCAAAATCAAGCCACCACGCGGTCCACGAAGCGTTTTGTGGGTCGTTGTTGTCGTGATGTGAGCGTATGGCACTGGGCTCGGATGTAAACCAGCTGCAACCAACCCAGCGATATGGGCCATATCTACCATGAGCTTAGCACCAACAGCATCTGCGATTTCACGGAATTTTGAAAAGTCGATAATTTGAGAATAGGCTGAAGCACCTGCTACGATTAATTTTGGTTTTACTTCTTGAGCTTGTTTCAAGATAGCATCAAAGTCCAAGAGTTCCGTTTCAGGGTCAACACTATAAGACACAAAGTTGTAAGTTTGACCAGAGAAGCTAACTGGAGCTCCGTGGGTCAAGTGACCACCTGCTGCCAAATCCATCCCCATAACGGTATCACCTGGTTCAATCAAGGCCATGTAAGCCGCACAGTTGGCTTGGCTTCCTGAGTGAGGTTGGACATTAGCGAATTTAGCGCCGAAAATTTCTTTTGCACGTTCAATAGCTAGAGTTTCTACCACGTCTACCACATCAGTCCCACCATAGTAACGGCGTCCTGGGTAGCCTTCGGCGTATTTATTCGTCAAGATAGACCCTTGAGCTGCCATAACAGCCTTGGAAACTACGTTTTCCGAAGCAATCAACTCAATGTTGTTTTGTTGGCGTTCTTCTTCTTTGGCAATAGCATTCCAGAGATCAGCATCGTATGCTTTAAAATCATCTTTGTCAAAAATCATAGGTCTTCTCCTTTATTGTGTGACTAGTCCATTAGTTTAATTTTCTAATAAAAAAATTAAACTAAAAGATGCGAATAAACCGTTTCTGCATTTTATCACAAGTATAACCAACTTTTTCATAAAATGCATGAGCACCCAGACGATGATCGGCAGAGTTTAAGCGGATAAACCCATAACCACGTCTTTTTGCTTCTTCTTCCAACCCTTTTAGCAAGCTTTTACCAATACCTTGCCCTTGTGCTTGAGGTGAAACCGCTAAGGCTAAAATATTAAATCCTGCTTTGGAATAGAGGGATTCGTAAACTTCAGCATGGACATATCCAAGCAAGGCATGACTAGGTTCATCCTCATAAGCAAGTAGGAAATGATGTGAATCCTGAGATAATCTAGCTAGTTGACTAGCTGTGTCCTCTGGACTAAAAGAATAGCCCAAAGCATCTTGGTTAATGTCACATATAGCTTTCACATCAGTTTCTCTTAAATTTCTTAGCATCTCATTCCTCCTCAAAAGAAATCTCTGGCAACCGAGCAAGAATATCTTCTCGCTTAATGGCCCCTTGGCGTAAGATTTTCACCTTATCTCCAGACAAGTCCAAGATAGTAGAATCCTGTCCAGTTAGAAAAGCATCGTCCTCTAGGCCCAAAACCTCTTGGTCAAAATCATTCAGAATTTGTTCAAAGGTTATCCCACTTGCCTGACCTGAAATATTGGCAGACGGCCCAATCAAGGGTCCCGTCTCTCTAATCAAATCAATCGTGATGGGATGACTTGGCATCCGAAATCCAACAGTCGCGAGACCAGAATTGACCCAATAGGGAACTCGGTCATTGGCTTCGAGAATGATGGTTAACGGACCTGGTAAAAAGGTCTCTACAAGTTTTTGTAGATAAGTTGGCTGATTCTTAGAAAAGTGCAAGATGTCCTCTAGAGAGGCGATATTGAGGTTAAGCGCCTTGTCTCTTGGACGACGTTTGAGCTGGTAAACATGGTCAACTGCTTTTTCGTCTAGAGCCTTGGCAAAGAGACCGTAAACCGTCTCTGTAGGCAGAACAACAGCTCCACCATTTTCCAACTCTTGTCTAATCCTGTCCATCATCAACCACGACCATCCTATCTTGACCAAATTGGTCCTTGAGTGTTCGAACTCGCTTTTCAGGAAGATGTTTCCTAAAAAGTTCAGGAACACTTTGACCTTGCTTGTATCCAATTTCAAGGTAAATCTTACCACCATCTTTGAGATAGTCTTTTGCATCTTCCGCAATTCTACGGTAAATAGCTAGGCCATCCTCGTCTGCAAAGAGAGCTAGATGAGGCTCCGAATGCAAGACATTCAAACCGACCTCTGACTCATCTTCACGAGAGATATAGGGTGGATTGGAAACAATTATATCATATTTTTCAGAAATTTCTGTAAAACAGTCAGATTTTTTTAAAAATATTTGAAGATTTTGATTTTTAGCATTTTCACTAGCTAAATCTAAAGCGTCTTGTGAAATATCTGCTGCTGTCACTGACCAATCTTGTCTGTTTTTTGCTAAGGCAAGAGCAATAGCTCCGCTACCTGTACCGATATCCAGAACTGAAAGATTCGTCTCAGGATTCTCAGCCAGGATAAGCTCCACCAACTCCTCTGTTTCTGGACGAGGGATCAATACTCGCTCATCAACTTTTAACTGCATTCCATAAAAATCTGCCTGTCCAATGATATACTGCGCTGGTTTATGAGCTGCTAACTGTTGGAAAATTTCTTCTACAAATTGTTTATCTTCCGCTGTCACCTCTTGCTGGAGGGCAAAAACAAAGTCTGTAAAAGAGAGATTTTTTAGGCTACGATAGACAAAAGAGAGGCTTTCTGCTTCCTCTCCTTGTCTTATCAACTCTTCTTCAAAATCTGAAAATAATTGAGCTAATTTCATTATTTATTTAATTCTTCTAATTTTTGTGTTTGGTCATAGAGCACCAAGGCATCCACAACTTCATCCAATTTACCAGACAAAATCGTATCTAGTTTTTGGAGAGTTAATCCGATACGGTGGTCTGTGACACGGTTTTGTGGGAAGTTATAAGTACGAATCCGTTCTGAACGGTCACCAGTACCGATTGTTGACTTACGCTCAGCGTCTTGTTCATCCTGAGCAATTTGTGCAAAGTGGTCAGCAACACGCGCACGGATGATTTTCATGGCCTTCTCACGGTTTTTCTGCTGGGTACGTTCTTCCTGCATCTCAACCTTGATATTGGTTGGCAAGTGAACGATACGAACGGCAGTCGCAACCTTATTGACGTTCTGTCCACCAGCACCAGATGCGTGGTAGATATCAACACGAAGGTCTTTTGGATCAATATCATATTCAACTTCTTCCACTTCAGGCATAACAAGAACTGTGGCTGTCGAAGTGTGTACACGACCTTGGCTTTCTGTCACAGGGACACGTTGCACACGGTGGGCACCTGACTCATACTTAAGTTTAGAGTAAACAGACTGACCTGAAACCATGGCAACCACTTCTTTGAAACCGCCGACACCATTCATAGAAGCCTCCATGACTTCAAAGCGCCAGCCTTGGGCTTCAGCATATTTTTGGTACATGGTTAGGAGGTCACCTGCGAAAAGTGCCGCTTCGTCACCACCAGCCGCTCCACGGATTTCAAGGATGATGTTCTTGTCATCGTTTGGATCCTTTGGAAGGAGCAAAATTTTGAGTTTTTCTTCGTATTCTTCTTTTTCAGCCTTGGCATCTTTGAGCTCTTGCTTGGCCATTTCTTCCAAGTCCGCATCTCCACCTGATTCCTTAATCATCTCTTCAGCATCAACGATGTTTTGAAGGACTTGTTTGTACTCACGGTAGGCTGTCACCGTATCACGAGTAGAAGCCTCTTCTTTGGAAAGATCCATGAAACGCTTGGTGTCCGAAACCACATCTGGGTCACTCAGCAATTCTCCTAATTCTTCATAACGGTCTTCTACAGCTTGTAGTTGATCATAGATGTTCATTTTTTCTCCTTATTTCTCAATTGTTAAATCATAGATTGCTACTACTTCGTTCTCGGATATTTCCCCAGTTTCTTTAAATCCATAACTGAGGTAACAAGATCTTGCATGTTCATTTTCTGGTTCATAAGACAACCAAAGTTTATTGCTTAAACCTGCTGGCGCTGTCCGAACATAGTCTAGTACTTTATCCATAATTGGTTTAAAATATCCTTGATTTTGAAAATTCTTATCAATCATAAAACGAAATAGTAAATAATTTCCACTACTAATTCCGATCTTTTTATCATAAGCTATCATCACAAAACCTATAATTGCATCATTATCATAAACTGCCAATGGAGCTACAAAATCTCCATTTTTAGTGTAGACATATGCTTCAGCTAAACTAATTGCGTTGGTTGCAATGAATTGTTTTTGATATTCCTTGACATCCAAATTCAAAACATCAAAATAATTTTCCATTGTAACATCTCTTAGTTCAATTGTCATAGTTTTGCTCCTTGTTAGAGGTTATCATTGGCGCAAAATAATGTTTACGGCAAACCGAGATATAGGTTTCATTTCCACCGATTTGGATCTGCTCACCATCATAAACGGGCAGTCCATTCTGAGTTCGTAATACCATGGTCGCCTTTTTCTTGCAATACTGGCAAATAGTCTTGATTTCGTCGATCTTGTCTGCTAAAAGCAAGAGATACTTGGAACCTTCGAACAACTCATTTCGAAAGTCATTTTTCAAGCCAAAAGCCATGACGGGGATGTCTAACTCGTCCACAACACGAGCTAGGTCGTAAACATGGTGACGCTTGAGAAACTGAGCCTCATCGACCAGCACACAGTAAGGTTTTTCTGATAGGTCTCGGATATAACCGAAGATATCCGTCGTTTCCTCAATCGCAATAGCTGGGCGCTTCATGCCAATCCGACTCGAGACATAGCCAACACCGTCACGCGTATCCAGAGCCGAGGTCATTATCACAACACCTTTTCCTTGCTCCTCATAGTTATAGGCCACCTTGAGAATCTCGATTGTCTTTCCAGAGTTCATGGTCCCATAACGATAATACAACTGTGCCATGTTTCTTGCTTCACGTCCATTTCTAAATTTTTGCTACATTCTAGTATATCATAATTTTCTTAAGCTTTAAACGGCAAAATGTGGTAAAATAGAAGAAATCAAAAACTAGTGGAGGAAGCTATTATGCCATTTGTACGCATCGATTTATTTGAAGGACGCACGCTCGAGCAAAAGAAAGCTCTTGCTAAGGAAGTAACGGAAGCGGTTGTCCGCAACACTGGAGCACCTCAATCTGCTGTCCATGTCATCATCAACGACATGCCAGAAGGAACTTACTTCCCACAAGGGGAAATGCGCACCAAATAAGCTAGCTTAAGCAGAATTGCTTAGGCTTTTTCAATCTCCAAGTAGCATCCATTGAAGAAATAGTCCAAATTTGTTACAATTTGAAAAGAGACTTGGAAAAATTTCCAAGAAAAGAGCTATTAATTAAAGGAAATATTATGATTACACGTGAATTTGATACCATCGCTGCTATCTCTACTCCACTAGGTGAAGGGGCTATTGGTATTGTCCGCCTGAGCGGAACAGACAGTTTTGCTATTGCGCAAAAGATTTTTAAAGGAAAAGACTTGAGTCAGGTTGCTAGCCATACCCTCAACTACGGTCACATCGTTGACCCTCAAACTGGTAAAGTTATGGACGAGGTTATGATTGGGGCTATGAAATCTCCAAAAACCTTCACTCGTGAGGATATTATCGAGATTAACACCCACGGTGGAATTGCAGTCACTAATGAAATATTACAACTAGCGATTCGTGAAGGGGCTCGATTGGCTGAACCTGGTGAATTTACTAAACGTGCCTTCCTAAATGGACGTGTTGACTTGACTCAGGCTGAAGCCGTTATGGACATCATCCGTGCCAAGACTGACAAGGCCATGAACATTGCAGTCAAACAATTAGATGGTTCCCTTTCTGATCTTATTAATAATACCCGCCAAGAAATTCTTAATACACTTGCCCAAGTTGAGGTCAATATTGATTATCCTGAGTACGACGATGTTGAGGAAGCCACCACTACTGTTGTCCGTGAGAAGACTATGGAGTTTGAGCAATTGCTAACTAATCTCCTTCGAACAGCCCGTCGTGGTAAAATCCTTCGTGAAGGAATTTCCACGGCTATCATAGGCCGTCCCAACGTTGGAAAATCAAGCCTTCTCAACAACCTCTTACGTGAGGACAAGGCTATCGTTACAGACATTGCTGGTACCACACGAGATGTCATCGAAGAATACGTCAACATCAACGGTGTACCACTTAAGTTGATTGACACAGCTGGTATTCGTGAAACGGATGATATCGTTGAACAAATCGGTGTTGAGCGTTCAAAAAAAGCCCTTAAGGAAGCCGACTTGGTTCTACTGGTGCTAAATGCCAGTGAACCATTAACTGCCCAAGACCGACAACTTCTTGAGATTAGCCAAGATACAAACCGTATTATTCTACTCAATAAAACTGATCTTCCTGAAGCAATTGAAACTTCAGAACTCCCTGAAGATGTCATCCGCATTTCAGTCCTCAAAAACCAAAACATCGATAAGATTGAAGAGCGCATTAACAACCTCTTCTTTGAAAATGCTGGTCTTGTAGAGCAAGATGCTACCTACTTGTCAAATGCCCGTCACATTTCCCTGATTGAAAAAGCAGTTGAAAGCCTACAAGCTGTTAATGAAGGTCTTGAACTAGTGATGCCAGTTGACTTGCTTCAAGTTGACTTGACTCGTACTTGGGAAATCCTTGGAGAAATTACTGGGGATGCTGCTCCTGATGAACTCATCACCCAACTATTTAGCCAATTCTGTTTAGGAAAATAAGAAAAATCCATGATCGTTCATTCGGTCATGGATTTTATTGTCTTATTAGTAATCTGGTCTTAAAACCCCTGTTACAGTTGCCTTAGTCGCTTCGTAGTCGCCATCTACGACGACTTTGATAATGCGTTTGGCATCTTCTTCTGGTGCTGGAACCAGAGGTAAGCGTGTTGGTCCAGCTTCAAATCCCATGTAGTTAAGAACCGCCTTAACAGGAGCAGGACTTGGATAAGAGAAGAGGGCATTGACCTTAGGAATGAATTTACGTTGAATAGCTGCGGCTTTCTTCATATTGCTTTCTGCAATGGCCGTAAACATCTCGTGCATTTCATCCCCATTTGTATGAGAGGCAACAGAAATAACCCCATCCGCACCAAGGTTCATGGCATGGAAAGCATCTCCATCCTCACCAGTATAAATCAAGAACTCCTCTGGCTTGTGTTCAATCAAGTAAGCCATATTAGCCAAGCTAGTACATTCTTTGACACCAATGATATTTGGATGGTCAGCTAAACGAAGCATGGTTTCTGGAGTCAACTCGACAACTACACGCCCTGGAATGTTATAGATAATAATTGGTAGGTCAGAAGCATCTGCAATGGCCTTAAAGTGCTGATACATTCCTTCTTGAGAAGGTTTGTTGTAGTAAGGAACAATAGCAAGCCCAGCTGCGAAACCACCAAATTCTGCTACTTCTTTGACAAACTCGATAGAGTCACGCGTATCATTGGTACCCACACCCGCAATCAAAGGAACACGTCCATTAACAACCTTTTGAACTGCCGCAAAGAGTTCCAACTCTTCATCGTGGGTCAAAGTTGGACTTTCAGCAGTCGTCCCTGCAAGAAGAATGCCGTCTGTATGATGTGCCAATAAATGCTCAATCAAGGCTGGAATAGCATCAAAGTTGATAGAACCATCCTCGTGGAAGGGGGTAATAAAGGCTGTGATGATTTTACACTCTTTTAAATCTTGATAAGACATGAGAAACACCTCTCTATTTCAAAGAAGGAGTTCATCTGAACTCCTAAACAATATGACTATTTTAATTCAAATTTCAATTCAGCTGTTGGACGAACCAATCCACGTTCGTGCAAAGTTTCTGCAATCTGAACTGAGTTCCAAGCAGCACCTTTGAGAAGGTTATCTGAAACAACCCACATGTGGATTCCTTTTTCAGCATCCAAGTCTTTACGGATACGACCAACAAAGGTATCACGCGAACCCACTGCATTGATGGCTTGAGGATAAATTTGATGAGCGACATCATCTTCAAGAACAGCACCTGGGAAGGCTGCGATAGCTGCTTTTACTTCTTCGATTGGAGCCACTTCTTTTGTTTCGATGTAAACAGACTCAGAGTGAGCTGACAAGACTGGAATACGCACACATGTTGCAGATACTGCAATGCTATCATCTTCCATAATTTTCTTAGTTTCCTTAGTCATCTTCATCTCTTCGTAAGTGTAATCATTGTCAGTGAAGACATCAATTTGTGGAAGAGCATTGAAGGCGATAGGATAGTGTTTCTTGTCACCGCCTGAAGGTAAGATTTCCGCATGCAAATCACGTGGTTTCACACCATCATTCAAGACTTCACGAAGTTCACGTTGTGTCTCAAGAATTGCTCCCATACCAGCTCCTGAAACTGCTTGGTAGGTTGAAACGATAATGCGGTCCAAGCCCCATTTTTGGCGAACTGGCTCAAGAGCTACCATCATTTGAATTGTTGAACAGTTAGGGCAGGCAATGATTCCATTGTGGGCATCAAGTGCATGAGCATTGACCTCTGGAACAACCAAAGGAACATCTGGATTTTGACGGAAGTAAGATGTATTATCTACTACTACCGCTCCAGCTTTCACTGCGTATGGTGCATACTTAGCTGATGTAGAACCACCTGCTGAAAAGAGAGCAATATCAACTCCCTCAAAAGCTGTCTCAGTCGTTTCTTCAATCGTAATATCTTGGTCTTTAAATTTCAAAGTCTTGCCTGCTGAACGTGCAGAAGCAAGTAAGCGAATTTTATCGATTGGAAGTGTTGATTCTTCCAACATTTTTATCATCTGAGCTCCGACAGCACCTGTCGCGCCGACTACAGCAACTGTATATCCCATAAATAACCTCTTTCGGAATTTTCTAAAAATTTCTATAATAGATGTATTATACTACTTTTTCCATGAATTGCAAAGCTTTTTCATTATTTTTTAAAAAATAAAAATCCCCAGTCGCTAGACCAGGGACTAAGAGGCATCTTCATGTGATGAGCAGGTTCACACAACTCATCAAGGTCCGCTCCTGCGTTATGACCTCCTTATGCTCAATAGTAGTCCGAAGACTACCTATCGACTCATCGCGTCTATTATATTACTAGAAATAAGTGGTTTTGTCAATAAAAAATTTTTGCAGGATGACTTTTATTATACAAAAGCCAGAATTTTTTCTCGCGGGCATAAGAAAAAACTCTTGTGTTCAAGAGTTTCCCTGTAAATATTATGCTAATTGCCGGGATTGAACCGGCGACCTCATCCTTACCATGGATGCGCTCTGCCAACTGAGCTAAATCAGCTTACTTAAAAAGTATACTATATTCAGCAAAGCTTGTCAAGTTTCTTACTAGAAATTTTCCATAAGAAAAAGCCAGGTAAGAGTCACCCAGCTTGTCTAATTCTATTTACTTAAATCAATTCGACGACCAATTTTACCAATAATAATCGCTCCAATAATTAATGAGGCAAATTCACCAATTCCTGTTGTGAACCAAGTAAGGAAAAATGGTAATTGCGCTACCATATTCAACTCGGCAGCAATTGTAAACATGGAAATTGAAAAGAGGATTGAAAAGAAGAAATGATCTTTTCGAATCAATCCGTTAAAGAGATAATCCTTGCTGTATTTTGCAAAAAGCCAAACACCTAGACTGAGGAATACTAATGTTGATCCACCACCAACAAAGACATCTAGCAGTCCGAAGCTAAAGAAATTAGCAATCATACAACCGATGGTAACTCCGATGATGTACTTAGGATTGTAAAAAGCCATAAAGTTCATCATTTCTGAAATACGAAACTGATAAGCACCATAGCTGATGGCATTTAGGGGTGGTGTGACAGTTAAAACGACATAGATAGCAGCAACGATTGCAATATCTGCAACATCACGAATAGTTAATTTTTTCATCTTTTCTCCTTTGGCGGTTGCCCGCGTGTAATATGCTTGGTGAAAGAAGCTAAGCACCAAGGGTTGATTCAATCAACCTTACTAGTATAGCACAATAGCCTGCTTTATGCTATACTAAAAACATGAAAATTTGTATTCAAAAATTTCTTAACAATGAAATCTTAGCCTATCTCTTTTTTGGCCTTGCAACAACTCTAGTTTCGATTCTCTCACGACTAGTCATTTATCAATTAACCCATAAAGAACTCCTTGCTACTGGGCTAGCAAATAGTATCGGTATCCTCTTTGCCTTTATCACAAATGATACAATCGTATTTAAGCAAACAAGGAAGAATCGACTTATCCGTTTAGTGAAATTTTCTCTTGCTCGCCTTTCTACTTTTCTGTTAGATTTGTTCTTTACTTTTCTGTTTGTGACTCAATTCCCTCATATTATAGGGCAATTTGTAAATGAAAATCTTGATAAGATAAATGCAATAGAAACGATAATTGCACAATTATTGATAATTATTCTTAATTATATTTTAAGTAAGGTCTATGTTTTTAACAAATAAAATTTCTAGGCATATATCTTGCAAGCTCTTCTCAATTAATATATAATTAAGAGCAAAAATTTTTGAAAGGGGATTAAGAAAATGTTAAAAGATCTTAAAGCATTTTTGCTTCGTGGTAATGTTGTTGACCTTGCTGTCGGTGTGATCATTGCCTCTGCTTTTGGTGCTATCGTTACTTCATTTGTTAATGATATCATCACTCCACTTCTATTGAACCCTGCTTTGAAAGCTGCGAAAGTACAAAACATCGCTGAGCTTGCATGGAATGGTGTTACATATGGTAAATTCTTGAGTGCTATTATCAACTTCCTTGTTGTAGGTACTGTTCTCTTCTTCGTTATTAAAGCTATGGAAAAAGCTCAAAGCCTTACTAAAAAAGAAGAAGTTGCTGAGGAAGCTCCAACTGCTCCAACTGAATTGGAAGTACTTCAAGAAATCAAAGCGCTTCTTGAGAAAAAATAATCGTTTAAAAGGATCTAGCACAAAGCTAAATCCTTTTTCTTTACTCTTTCGGCAACTTACCTGCTTTCTCAAGCATTTTCTTGATAAGATAAGGCATCTTAACATTTTCACGACCTTTTTTCTCAATCAATTTTTTAACAAATTCTGGCATTTGTAAATCTTTAGATTCGGCCAAAATGTTTTTCGTCTCATCTGAAGGAACTAACTCATCAAAGGTTTCTTCTTCTGGGAGAAATTCCTTAAATTCTTTGTCCTCATTAGCTCTGACGGTATTAACCAAGGCATCAATCAAACGAGAATCTGTATTTGGCATTGGTGGACGATGGTAGTTTACCCCAAATTCCTGACACAAGTCATAACATTCCACATCATTGTCAAACAAGACTTCAATATGCTCACTAATGAAGCTGATTGGAACAAAAATATAATGGTCTGGATGTTCTTTCTGTTCTCTGAGATACTCCAAAACATCTGGCTTAATCCATGGAATCCCGATATCACTTTCACTCTGCCAAGTGTTAGTATATTGCTCTGAACTCAAGCCTAGTTTTTCAGCGACTAACTTGCTATTTTCGAAAATTTGGTCGATATAGGGGTCACCAAAATCCAAGGCAAAAATAGGCACACTGTGGGCTGAAAAGATGACTTTAAAGCTATCTTGCTTCACTTCATCTTTTAAAATCTTAGCAATTTCATCTGCCCAATAGTTTAAGAGAGCTTCTTCTTGATACCAATCCTTAATAACCAAAAATTGAATTTGTTTGCTTTCTAAAAATTTCTCATAGCCCATGACAGAATAGAAAGAATAATGAGGCTCCAAAATCAAGCAAATACACTGCTCAATGCCGTCTGCTTCCATCTGACCAATCACATCTAGAATAAAGGGACTGGAAAACTTATTAGCAAAGTAGACACTGTATTCATTACCTAGCCTAGATTCAACCAAGGCAACCTCTTCACGGGTAATTCTTTGCAGAGGGGTCCCTCCAATTAGCACATAATTGTCATAAAGGGTTTTAATCTCGTGATCTTGAGGTCTCACTCCACGACGAATATTTGTGAAAAAATCAGCCACACCTTCAAAGGTAATCTCTTCTGGCGAACCGAAGGTCATCATTAAAATTGCTTTTTTCATAACTACTTCCTTGTGATGTTTTTATCAATTTTATTTTATCATTTATCTACTAATAAGTAAACGCCAAGATAGTGATATTCTCACTCTTCTGTCTTTTGTTTTTCTCTTCTTTCTATGATACAATGGAAAAAATGAATTCAAAAGGAGTTTTTTATGCCATATCCAAATCTCTTGGACCGCTTCTTGACCTACGTTAAGGTCAACACGCGCTCTGATGAACACTCTACTACTACTCCAAGTACGCAGAGTCAGGTTGACTTTGCGACAAATGTCCTAATTCCTGAAATGAAACGTGTTGGATTACAAAATGTTTATTATCTACCAAATGGTTTTGCGATTGGGACCTTGCCAGCTAATGATCCATCGTTAACACGTAAGATTGGCTTCATCTCTCACATGGATACTGCTGATTTTAATGCCGAAGGAGTCAATCCCCAAGTGATTGAAAACTACAATGGTGGTGTTATCGATTTAGGCGATTCTGGTTTCAAACTGGATCCAGCTGACTTTAAGAGTCTTGAGAAATATACAGGACAAACGCTCATCACAACCGATGGAACAACCTTGCTCGGCGCTGATGACAAGTCAGGAATTGCTGAAATTATGACTGCTATTGAATATCTAACTGCTCACCCTGAAATCAAACACTGTGAGATTCGTGTTGGTTTTGGTCCAGATGAAGAAATCGGTGTTGGTGCTAATAAATTTGATGCAGAAGATTTTGATGTTGATTTTGCCTACACTGTTGATGGAGGACCACTAGGAGAACTTCAGTACGAAACTTTCTCAGCAGCTGGTGCTGAATTGCATTTCCAAGGTCGTAATGTCCACCCTGGTACTGCAAAGGGACAGATGGTAAATGCTCTGCAATTAGCAATTGATTTCCATAATCAACTTCCCGAGAATGACCGTCCTGAGTTAACGGATGGCTACCAAGGTTTCTATCATCTTATGGATGTAACAGGTAGTGTTGAGGAAGCGCGTGCTAGCTACATCATTCGTGATTTTGAAAAGGATACCTTTGAAGCTCGTAAGAAAGCTATGCAGTCTATCGCTGATAAAATGAATCAAGAACTTGGTAGCGACCGTGTTACACTAAACTTGATAGACCAGTACTACAATATGAAAGAAGTCATTGAAAAAGACATGACTCCAATTACCATTGCTAAAGCTGTTATGGAAGATTTGGGTATCACTCCTATTATCGAACCAATCCGTGGTGGAACAGATGGCTCTAAGATTTCCTTTATGGGAATCCCAACTCCCAATATCTTTGCTGGTGGCGAGAACATGCACGGACGTTTTGAATACGTCAGCCTTCAGACCATGGAACGTGCAGTTGATACCATCATTGGCATCGTAGCCTATAGAGACTAGAAAAGACGAGGTAGCTCAGCTACTTCGCCTTTCTTTTTATTCTGCTGGTTTTTCTTGATTTCCAGTACTTGTTGTAGATTCTATTGTTTTCTTTTCTGAAGTTGATTCAGCAGGTTTAGAATCTCTTGTGTTGCTTGGTTTGCTTTCGTCGCTTGCAGTATCACTGTTAGATTCAGATGCTACTGGTGCTTCGGTTGCTGTACTTGCAATTGGTTGATTCTCTGCACTTGTGCTATCAGCATTCGATTTAGCATTTGTTGCTGGAGTTGCTTCTTCACTTGCTCTTGATTTAGACTTGATTTCTTGAGTCAAGGCTACTATTGTTTTCGCTAATTCAAGTAAAGCTTCTTTATCATTATTTTTCACATCATCATCAAGCTGATCGAATAGTTTATCAACTTTATCAAATTCTTCATTTGAACCATTGTTATCTTCTAAATACTTATGTAATGAGTTGATATATCCATAGAGTTGTTTATGTAGATTAATTATTTGTGGATCTTGTTGCGCAGTCTCTTTCTCTTTTTGCAGAGTAGCTACAATACGTTTCAATAGATCGTTAACTTGGACATTGATTTCATCCAAGTCTGCATCAGCCTTGCTAGCTGCAACTTTTAGATTTTCTACTTCTTCTGCCAAAGATTGTCTGGTTCCTACTTCTTTCACTTGAGCTAAGAATTGTTCTGCTTTGGTTAAGATAGTTTCAACTTGCTCTTTACTTACATGATTGACATGTTCCTCCTTCTTAAGATTAGGATAGATCTCTTTCAGGAATTCATAAATTGCTTGCTTAGCAGATTGACTATCAACTGTTTCTTTATCTAAAACTGTTTCATTTACTTTTGAAGAAGTTGGCTGATTTTTCAAAGCCTCTTCTACTTCTTGTTTTGTTTGGTAAATACTTGGGAACAGTTTGTTCAAGTCCACAGCCTTACGGAAAGATTGTGATTGATATAAAGTCAAAGTCAAATTAGCAACTTTATTACGAAGCTCATCACTTAAACGACCATCAGTTACATGCTCGTAGAAGTACTTGATATATTCCACTGTTGTATCACCAGTACGATCATTAAAGTCTTGAAGAGCTTGAAGTTGTGATTCAACCGCTGCTAAACTAGCCTCATCTTTAGCCAACTTAGCTTCTTGAAGACGAACTAGAAGGTCTTTTTTCGGAAGTCCATAAGAGTCAGTATCAAGTGTATTGATTTTATCAATCAAGGCCTGATATTTCTTATCTAAAGCACTTGTTTCGACTTGTTTGACACTTTTATCAATATGGATATATTGCTTATCAAAGAGGTCAAGTCTTGCAAGATAACCCGCAGTAGAGTTGGTTGCAAGTTTCTTCATACTCTCAGTAAATTGACCCAAAGCCAACTCAATCTGTCTTTGTTTAATAGGTTGATCTTGATAAATCGTTCTACTTTCAGCTAGAAGTTGATCTACTTTTGCCAAGACTGCCTTCTCATCAAAATCTCCAGGTTGATAGTTGGATTGGAGAGCTGGAATCTTGTTTTTCAAAGCTACTTCATAACCCTTAGTTTGAACCTTGATGTAGTGATTGTGGTCGCCATGAGGAATCACAAAACTACCATTTTCTACCTGTAAGCTATAAGGAGACACCCCATCACGCAATGCGGTCGTATAAAGTTCATTCAAGAAATCAAGTTCTGGATTGCCAGTTTGGAGTGGAAGTCGAACATGTTCCTTACGAACAGCATATGGATGAATATGAGTTGGATCGTAGGCTTGATCTGGATTTCCAAAGACAAAGAATCCATTTGAAATTCTAATAGCTTCAAGTGGAACACCATAGGTCTTCGAAATGTAAGCAATCTTCTCTTCATCGCTAGCGTCTTTAGAGAATGATTCAACAGTTTTAGCGAGTGGCTGAACAAGCTCAACATGATGATTTGATTTCAAGTGTTCTTGTGCTGCCTTGATTTGTTCTGGTGTCAAATCTTTCTTGAAGAAATAATGATTGTGGTCACCGTGGGACATAACAAATCCTTGATCATCTTCACTGATAACTCGATTGGCATCAAAACTATGGCCGTGTTCTTCATGGTGATGACCATGTGCATCTTCATCATGATCATCATCGTCATCATGTGCTGGACTTGGTGTTACTGGCGTTTTACCTCTCAAATGATCTTGTGCTGCCTTGATTTGTTCTGGTGTCAAATCCTTCTTAAAGAAGTAATGATTATGGTCGCCATGGCTCATGATGAAACCAGTAGCGTCTTCACTAATGACTCTATCAGCATCAAAACCATGACCATGTTCTTCATGGTGATGACCATGTGCATCTTCATCATGATCATCATCGTCATCAT
>NZ_CAUQCJ010000012.1:0-51540 GCF_963516515.1 uncultured Streptococcus sp.
ACCATCTTTATCAAATAACTCAACTTTAGATCCTGGTTCTGCACTTACTTCAACTGGTGTCTTAGTTCCTGCTTTATCTGTTAGATCTGTTTTGATTTCTGGTTTAGCTGGTGCTTTTGTATCTGGTGTTGAACTTGGGGCTTTAACCGTTACTTTAACTGGAACTTCTTCTTTAGATCCATCTGGGTATGTTACAACTACTGTCGCATCTTTTTCACCTGGTGTCGCTGTGTCTACTGGAGCTTTGAAGGCTACTTTTGTACCCTTAGGAAGATCTTTTACATTTCCAATTGAATCTTCTGCTTTTGGTGTTGTTCCTTTGTTTACAGTTTGTGGTTTAGCTGTTGGTGTGTTCTTATCTGCATCTGTTGGTTTTTTAGTTACAAATTCTGATAAAGGTTTTTTATCTTTTGAACCATCAGCATATGTCACAACTACATTATCATCAGCATCTCTAGTAATTGATTGAATACGTGAAGGTTGTTCTTGTGCGTCCACTAATGAACCTTTTTTATCAGCTAAACGTGCGTCTGGATTGTTTTGAGAATATTCAAGTTTAACTTTCTCTTTAATTTTTTCAAACTCTTTATCAGTAACATTGTTAACATCTGATACAACTACTTTGTCAGCTTCTGCTGGAGTTTTAATATCATATTTTTGAGTTTGAGGTTTAAGAATTACATTAACCGCAGTTGGATCAGTAGCATCTCTACCATTTCCTCTAGCATCTGCTCCATCTTTATCAATGGCTTTTACAAAACGCCATCCTAATGGAGTTCCTCCATTTTGAATCGCAGCTTCAAATTTTTCTTTTGTAAATTTCCCTTCGGGTGCTGGAGTACCTGTGTATGTGATAACAGCTGGATTTTCTGCTGTCGCTGTTGTTTCAGTAGTGAATTTATTCGCAGTGAATCCATATTCTGTATTTTGTTTATTAGTTTCTCCCGCTACATCTTGGAATGATTGGTTAGAACCTCTTCTTAACTCAGCACTTGCAAGTTTGCCACTATCATCTTTGATTTTAATATCAAAAGAATTCACTTCTGATGCGTAAACATAGACCTCTTTCTTATTAGGTGCTGGATCTGAATATTGAATTTCTACAGTTGGTTTTTCATTTGTACGTACAAATTCTGATAATGGTTTTTTATCTTGAGAACCATCTTTATAAGTAACTACTAAATCATTTCCTACCTTCTCGATAGTTTTAATTTTAGCATCCTTATCCTCAACATTCTTACCTTGATCTTTTGCTAAGTTTGCATCATTATTAGTCTTAGAAAATTCAATTTTAAGTTTTTCTTTTACTTTTTCAAATTCTGCATCTGTTACTGCAGCTGGATCTGCTACAACAACTTTTTCAGTTTCTGCTGGTATTGCAATATCATATTTTTGAGTTTGTGGCTTAAGTATGACACGGAATGAACCTGGGTCAGTTGCATTTGAAGAACCTACTGCTTTATTTTCGATAGATGCTCCATCAGCATCAGTTGCAGTTGCATAACGCCAGCCTAGAACCATACCTTCTGGATTTTCACCTTTAGTTGCTGCATCTAGTTTATCTTGTGATAAACCATCTGTCGCTGCTGGTGTACCTCTATAAGTAATGACTGCTGGTGCATCTGCTGTTGCTGGTGTTTCAGCAGAGATAACATTTGCTTTAAATCCATATTGAGTATTGATGGTATTTGCTTCACCTTCAACTGGCTTAAATGGTTGGTTTCCTCCACCATTTACAATTGCGCTTGTGATTTTCCCACTATCATCTTTGAATTTGATATCAAATGAGTTTTCTTCTCCACCATATACATAGACTTCTTTAGTAGCCTTATCTGAATACGGAATTTCTACTGTTGGAGCTACTGCTGGCGCTGCTGGAGTTGCTGGCGCTACTGGAGTTGTTGGTGCTGAACTTGGGGCTTTAACCGTTACTTTAACTGGAACTTCTTCTTTAGATCCATCTGGGTATGTTACAACTACTGTCGCATCTTTTTCACCTGGTGTCGCTGTGTCTACTGGAGCTTTGAAGGCTACTTTTGTACCCTTAGGAAGATCTTTTACATTTCCAATTGAATCTTCTGCTTTTGGTGTTGTTCCTTTGTTTACAGTTTGTGGTTTAGCTGTTGGTGTGTTCTTATCTGCATCTGTTGGTGCTGGATTTACTAGATATGCTGCTGCAATCTTATCTTTTGATCCATCAGGATAAGTGATAGTAAGATTTCCTTTCTCATCCACACTGTATTGTGAATCTGCTGGAAGACTTGGGTTAGCAGTTTTCACTGCTTCGATAATCTTATTCTTTTCAGTTTCACTAACGCCGTTAGAATCTGCAATATCTACTTTTGTACCTGCAACTGGTTCATATTTCTTAGCTGTCTCAAGAACATTTACTATAAGTGCTCTGTATATCGTTGTTGGTTTATCTCGATTCTTCGCATGAAAAACAACCTCAGTTGTTCCTGCTGGCTGGTCCATTGCAACAGTACCACTATACTTAGCATCACGTTGTCTAATCGTAGCTCCATTTGAAGATCCTAGGTACCCCCCTGATGGCACTACACCTTTAATAGCTGTCGGATTTTTCTCAACCGAAAATTTCTCTAAAGCTGTAGCTTGAGCTACAACATCAACATCAATTTTATCACCAGGATATACTGTAATCTCTGACCTACTTACCAATAGTCTAGTATCATCATTACCAGTCACGCCACCATCCTTAACAGTCACTGGTGATGCTGTAACCGTAATCGGTGCACTCTTAGCTGACTCTTTACCACCTGCTGGTGTTGAAGTAGCTGTAATCTCTCCTGCTGGAAGACTGTTTGTAGGGTGAACAGTTGCTACACCTTGGGCATTAGCTACAGCTTCACCGATTACAACACCATCTGTGTTGTAAAGCTTAACAGTTGAACCTGCTGGTGCTTTAACTGTCACATCAGCCGGCGTACTTGCTTTACCTGCCAAATCGTTGACAATTTCTGGACCACTAGTTGTTGGTGTTTCTGGTTGTGGAGTAACTGCCGCTGGAGTCTCTTCTTTTGGTGTTTCTGGTTGTGGAGTAACTGCCGCTGGAGTTGCTTCTACAGCAGCACTTACTTCTGATGTTTTACCATTTTTGGTAGCTGTCGCTGCTACAATACCGGCTGGAATGTTTACTGTTGGAGTGATGCTTGCTACACCTTGGTCGTTCGCAACGGCTGTACCAAGCTTAGTGCCATCAATGGCGAACAAGGAAACTGTAGCTCCCGCTTCTGCTTTCACTTCAACCGGAGTTTTAGTGTTAGCTTTACCTGTTAGATTTGTCGTGATAACTGGCTTAGCTGGTGCTACTGCTTCTTTTTCAACAATTACTTTTACAGGAACTTCTTTTGTAGATGTATCCGGGTAAGTTACAACTACTGTTGCTTGTTTTTCACCTGGAGTTTGTGTATCAACTGCATTCTTGTACTTAACTGTTGTTCCTTTTGGAAGAGTGTCTAAGTTTCCAATTGATTTTGTCGCATCTGGTTTTTGACCAACTTTTACAGTTTGATCTTTCGCTGTTGGTTCAGGGGAAACATCAGACTGCCACATTTTCACAGGGTTAGTTGCAATGTTGGCGAAAGCTGCATTGGCACCTGCAGTGGCGCTACGCATCATACCAAACACAACCTTCATATCTTTCAACTGTTCGTTAGATGTTGTTGCAGGAACTTCAGTTCTAAAACTCCATGCATAGGCATCATACCCATCACCACCTGTAGTCGAACGATCCACAATCAAACGTTTGTCATTCAAGGCAACATTATTCAATAACTCTTTAGTTCTCGGAGAAGAATTAGACGCCGCACTCTTGAAATATCTGTCCTCCTGACCGGCAAGTTTTTCTATAGAACGACCATAGAGATTACTTTCCCAACCAGAAGCCAGAGCAAAGGTATCTTTTTTGTCTAATGGTAATCCAGCAGCTTTATCTGGTGATGGATTTTCAAACGTTACAGAACTACTCAACGCTGAACCATCAGGTTTTATACGTTGAACTTTTCCATTTATAAATTTAGGGTTGATTGGAGAGTTATATTTTGCACGTGTAATGCTAGTTGGCATATTAACTTCTGCAGGAATTTGGATGAAATTTCGATATACATCTCCTCCATCTGTATTATACGTATTAGATAGATTTTCTGCATGATCATTATAAAAGACAAGCCAATCTAATGAAGTAATCTTCCCACTAGCGTCTTTATTATATTTAACTTTATAATTTGTAACTCTAGAAACTGCATTAACAGCGTCAGCTGTAGACGTGGCTTTATTAACATCATTAAGGATATAGGTATCACTATGACCATTTGCGGCTGCATTTGTACCTTCTGCATAGGCAACTTCCGCTCTAAAAGCATTATTCTTATCTAATGCTTTACCGTTACGTGAGTCGTTAGATCCTGTGTTTTCGATTGAGTTAGATTCTGATTTTTTCTCAGTGTTTTCTGCTTTTTTACCTACAGTTGGTTGTCCGTTAGTAGTGTCTACTGCTGGAGTTTCTTTTTTCTCTACAGGTTTTGCTTTTAATTTAGTGTTAGCTGTAGTTACTAATTTGCTGTAAGCTTTTTTTATTTCGTCTTGAGTTGTTGCGTTTGCTAATGTAGCTTTCGCAGCTTCTAAGTCAGCTTTTAATACCGCAACACTCTCTTCTGTTTTGTTTTCGTATGTTCCGTTAGCTAATTTTGCTTCGATTTCTGCAATGTAGTTTTCAAGTTTAGTTTTATCTAAAGCTTTAACTTCTTTTGCAGTTTCTCCACCTAATTTTGCCGCTACTGCTGGTGTTGTAGCAACTTCTGGCTTGATTTCTGCTACAGCAGCAGGTGCCTCATAAGTCTTGCCATCTCCGTTCTGTGTAGGGTTAACATTCCCAGTAGTCGAGTTGCTTGCTACAGTAGTTTCTGCTGTGTTTGCATGAACTACTTGAGTAGCCAAGCTAGCGCCGACCGCAAAAACAAGAGAACAACCGAATAGGAAATGCTTTCCTTTTTTGATCATTCTCCAGTTCTTTTGCTCTGCATTTTTACGATTAAAATACACTATATTTTCTCCTTTTAATTTCTAAAAATAGCATGTAGTACACATACACATACACATACACATACATTCAACATTATAATTTATATAAGCAGATTTGTCAATTATATTAATTATTTTTTATTATTTTCCATTATTTTCAGAAAATTCTAGGATTTAAACCATTCACTATATTGTAATATTGCAATAAAAATAAAATCTCTCTTTTCTTCAAAACTATGATAAATGCCATTTTTCGAATACTTATAAAGAGTATATTGATTTTACCTACAGCTAGCTCTTTCCTTTTGAGCGTCAAAAAGTAGAGAACTATGAAAGTAAGCTTATCAGATACCAATACTCTTCGAAAATCTCTTCAAACCACGTCAGCTTCCATCTGCAACTTCAAAACTAGTGTTTTGAGCAACCTGCAGCTAGCTTCCTAGTTTGCTCTTTCATTTTCATTGAGTATAGTAGATTGAAATAAGATATGAACAAATCGATTAGGAAAGTTAAATTAATTTCTAGAAATATTTTAGCAACCATAGTGTACTATTCTAGCTTCAATAAACTATATAAACTATGGTCAAGAAGAAATCATTCTCTCTGACCATCTCTTTGAAACCTTACAAGCCATCTAGGGGTCTGCATTTTTGCCTCTTCAAAAAAAGCCCCATACTATCTGGTGTTCAGGAATTCCTGCTACAGATAGTATAGAGCTCAAGCAACAGTCACATAACTGCAACTGCTTTTCTATTCTTGCATGGTGTAACCAACACCACGCACTGTTTTAATGTAGCTTTTTTGACCTTTTACATCAAGCTTGCTACGTAGATAACGGATATAGACATCCACGATATTTGTTTCGGTCGCACTTTCATACTTCCAGACACTTTCCAACAACTGCTCACGAGTCAGAACTTTCTTGCTTCCCATAAGAGTAGCCAAGAGGTCATACTCACGACGCGTCAGAGCAATCATCTCCTCGCCACGATAAACGGTATGATGTTCTACATCCATACGCAGATTGCGGTAAGACGTTGGAACCTTCATCTGACTACAGTGTTGGTCGATAAAGTCCCGACCTCGGAAAATCGCTGAAATACGAGCTACCAGATTCTCAATAATAACTGGTTTATAGATGTAAGAAACGGCAAAGCGTTGGATTGTCTCAATCTGATCTTGCAATTCTTCACGATGATCCAAGACCATGATAACTGAGGCTGGCTTAGTCCGACTCAGCTTGTCTGCAAAATCCTGGGCTGTCATATCCCCCAGATGAGCATTCAATAAAATCAAGTCATAGTCTGTCTGAAGAGCCATGGAGAGGGCTTTTTGCCCCTCCTCAACCTGATCAACTCGGTATTGCTCTTTTTGGAGTTCCAAACTTAAAAAATGAGCTAGATTTCGTTCTTTCTCAAGTAATAAAATCCGTTTCCCCATGGCAGACCTACTTATTTTTCGTCATACCAAGAGTAGTGGAATGTTCCTTCTTTGTCTTTACGTTGGTAAGTGTGGGCACCAAAGTAGTCACGTTGCGCTTGGATCAAGTTAGCTGGAAGGTCAGCTGAACGGTAGCTATCAAAGTAAGTAATAGCTGCTGAGAAGGTTGGTACTGGTACACCAGCTTGAACAGCAAGAGCTACGATATCACGCACTGCTTGTTGGTACTTAGCAGTAACATCCAAGAAGTACTCATCCAAAAGAAGGTTAGCAAGGTCTGCATCACGGTTGTAAGCATCTGTAATCTTTTGCAAGAAACGAGAACGGATGATACAGCCATCACGCCAGATAGATGCGATGTCTGCAAATGGCAAGTTCCAGTTGTTTTCTTTAGAAGCTACACGCAATTGAGCAAAACCTTGTGCGTATGAAATGATTTTTGAGAAGTAAAGGGCTTGACGGATTTTTTCAATCAACTCAGCCTTGTCCCCTTCAAATTTGAAAGCAGCTGGTTTTGGAAGGACCTTGCTAGCATGCACACGTTCTTCTTTGTAAGTAGAAATGTAACGTGCAAATACTGACTCAGTGATGAGTGACAATGGTACACCAAGGTCAAGTGATGATTGACTAGTCCATTTACCAGTTCCCTTGTTACCTGCAGCATCAAGGATGTAGTCTACGATTGGTCCGTCTTGACCTTCGTCGTCTTTACGGCTCAAGATATCAGCTGTAATTTCAATCAAGTAGCTGTCCAATTCACCCTTGTTCCACTCAGTAAAGATTTCAGCCATATCTTCTGCAGAAAGGCCTAGCAAGTGTTGCATCAAGTCATAACTTTCTGCGATCAATTGCATATCACCATACTCGATACCGTTGTGGACCATCTTCACATAGTGACCAGCTCCATCAGGACCGATGTAAGTCACACATGGTTTGCCATCTTCTGGTGCTTTAGCTGAGATTTCTTCAAGAACATCCGCAACCAATTCGTAGGCTTCTTTTTGTCCACCAGGCATGATAGAAGGACCTTCAAGGGCACCTTTTTCACCACCAGAAACCCCAGTACCGATAAAGTTGATACCTGAGTTTGCCAATTCTTCATTACGACGGATGGTATCTTTGTAGAAAGTGTTTCCACCGTCGATCAAGATATCACCCTTGTCAAGGTGTGGAAGAAGGGCTTGAATTGTAGCATCTGTACCAGGTCCAGCTTGAACCATGAGCATGATACGACGAGGTTTTTCAATTGAGTTTACAAAACTTTCAACGTCATAGCTTGGTACGAAGTTCTTTTCAGGATGGCAAGCAATCACATCTTCCGTTTTTTCTTTACTACGGTTGTAGATAGCAACTGTGTAACCACGAGATTCAATATTAAGGGCAAGGTTACGACCCATTACGGCCATACCTACGACACCAAAGTTAGCTTTTGTCATTTGACACTCCTCTTGTTTAATTTGTTTTATTTTATCATTTTTACTTTTGAAAAGAAAGAATTTTGTAACGACTGCTTAGTAGTCCAAGTCATCCGCATGTCCAGAACCATTTCCAACAAAGTATCCTGTCTTACAGTTAAGGGTAAAGAGATAGGTTCCATCTGGCTTGTAGAGGTTGTAATAACCATTGCCATTAACGATATTGACACGTTCAAGGATATATTGGTTGCCAGTGATATAACCACGTGAACGTGAAGTTGCTAGAATTTGTTCCAAGACACCATCCGCAAAATCCCATGCAGAGTTATTACTATCATCAATAGCAGACTGGTTATAAGAAACACGACTGGCACTTCTTTGAATAGCAACTCCCTCACTTGATACGCCCATATTGACTTCACCATGAGAACTTCTAGTCTCATTTGAACTACTTGGGCTTGTCTCACTTGTCGTATTTGAGCTGGCTTGACTAGAGTTTGAACTGCTAGTTTGACTTGAACTTAAGTTTGAACTTGAAGCACTTGTTTGCTGGCTCTTACCAAGGCTAACTGCCTTATCTAGCAATTTATCTAGCTCCGTATTTCCAGTTTTAATCTCTGTAAATTTAGCATCAGATTTAGCTTTTGCATTGGTATCCAAAACACCATCCACAATAGCTGGTTTTTCAAATTGTGCATTGACATCTTGAATGGCCTTGATTTGCGTTGCTAGGCTATCATACTTAGATTTGGCAAGAGTATGTTCACGACTACCTTCCAGCTTATCAAGCAGGGTCTTCAGTTGGCTCAACTTATCAAACTGGCTATTTTTCAAAGCCGTTTTATTGCTATCTGTATAGAAGGCATCATATAAAGTATTAAATTCTTCCACTTCTGCCTGTGAGTTTGTGGTTGATTGAGAAGTCTGAATTTCCTTAGTCGAACGAGCCACTTGACGATAGACATAATAACCAGTTCCAAGGATAAGAACCGCTAAGGTTGCTAGAATCCCGTAAATCAACCATTTCTTCTTACTTTCTCCATCTTCACTATCCGTAACTCGAGAAAGTCTTGGGACTTCTTCCTCTCCAAATAATTGTACTTCTTCTGTCCCAAATTCTTCGGCAAGAGGAGCTTCTGGTTCGCGTGTTAATTCTAGATCATCAAACTGACTCAATTCATATTCAGGAGCTGGAGAAGTTACTCCTGTTTCCTCACGAAGCTCTTGAAGCAAATTATCCAGAGTCTGGGGCTGCTCTACCTCTGCCTCTTCTTTTTCGATTAACTCCTCTTTTTTGTATTGTCGGGTCGTAAATTTATCTGCCTCAATTTCATCCTTATGTTGTTTCACATACTTGTCCAAGATAGAATCTCCAGGCAATACACCTGCTTCCACCTCTTCATTTTTTCGCATGGCTTCTCCAACTGTTAGCTCTTTGGCATCATCAAAATCAAATTGCGGTTCTTGATCTTCATTTTTATGACGATTCCGTCTTTTCTTAGTCATGAGTTTACCTTCCTACTTTACTTCTTGGCGTTTAACACGCTGACCAAAATATTGATACAAATCAACTTTTAAGGTACCATTGTATAATTTACGTTTCTTATCTGCTTGACTACCGTACTTGGTCTCAAAAGCTTCATCACTAGTTAAGATAAATTTGCTCCAGGTTTTCAGAGGTGCAAATACTTGCCCCATTTCAGCATAAAGCTTGGTAACCCCTTCATCATCTGACAAACGTTCACCATAAGGCGGATTGGAAATAATCACTCCATTGATTTTATCAGAACGCAAATCCTGCACGCGCATCTGCTTAAAGGTAATATCTCCTGCAAGCCCTGCTGCCTGGGCATTTGCCTTAGCAATTTCCACCATGCGAGCATCGATATCACAGCCCATAATATCTAGTTCCAACTCACGATCCACTTTCTTAGCTGCCTCTGTGCGAACTTCTTGAATCAAACGATCGCTAATCCAGTTCCATTCCTCAAATGCAAAGGAACGGCGCAGACCAGGCGCCATCTTTCTAGCAATCATAACTGCCTCAATACAGAAAGTTCCTGAACCACAGGTCGGATCAATCAAAGGCTTGTCTGGATACCAGTTAGAAAGTTGCAAAATAGCTGCTGCCATGTTTTCCTTGATAGGAGCCCCACCTTTTTCCGTACGATAGCCACGTTTAAAGAGACTAGAGCCTGTCGTATCAATCATGACAGTTGCTACATCTTTGAGAATAGATACCTCAATCTTAAACTCAGGACCAGTTTCCATCAAGGGAACACCTTCTGGACGGGCATAGTGTTTCTGCAACTTCTTAACAACAGCCTTCTTTGAAATAGCCTGTACACTTGGCTCATTGTGAAGTTTAGATTTAACACATTTAGCTTTTGAAATTGGGAACCGAGCTCCAAGCGGTAAATAATTTTCCCAATCTAGAGCAAATACTCCCTGAAACAGCTCTTCAAAAGTCTTAGCAGGGAAAGTGCCTACAATAATCTTGATACGGTCTGCTGCTCGAAGCCAGAGGTTGGTTTCGATAATGGCTCTTGCATCTCCTTGAAAACGAACACGTCCATTTTCAACCTGACAATCATAGCCCAACTCTCGCACTTCTCGTCCCACAACAGCTTCAAGACCTGCTGCTGCAGTAGCGATTAAATTAAATTCTTTTTTCATTTTTAGTCTTGTAAGACCTTTCTATATGTCCATTTTAAAAAATGAGGTTGAGAAAATTTCTCAGCCCCAACCTATATGCAATTTTCTATAAGCCATGTTTTGTTCCAGAAGTGACTAGGACCACTTCCTTCGATAATCATCTGTCTACCACTAACAGCATAGAGCTGATAGTAGTCAGAGTACTACGTTCGTTTCCGCGTACTCCATGCCCCGACCAAAATTTGGGTTGCTAGCTTGAGGGGTTTACCGCGTTCCACTCTCTCCGTTTCCAGAAAGACTCCGTCACTGTGGCACTTTCAAGCCTACTCTGACCTATCCAAGGACTTAGCCATTTCAACTGCCGTAACGATTTCTCGTCCCTAGGCTTATGGTTTCGCCTAGCACAAACACTACAGGCATCACAGCCTGTGCTAGCATGGACTTTCCTCATGAGAAGCAACTCTCCTCACGCGATTATCCAAAAATTGCACATTTCAAATAAGCTCTTATAAATCAGAGTTATCCAAAATTTGTTTACCAAATACTTCTTTTTCAAGACGATTCAAGCGTTTCAAAATATCAAAATTCGTCATAGAGCTTGTAGTTGCCGCTTCAAGAGGCTCTGCTTGAACTGGTAAAGATTTCGGTTTACGAGATAATTCTTCCTTTAACTCAGCAATTTCTTGACGGAGAGACTTGACTAGGGCAGCATAAGTTTCATAGTCCTTGATGACATCGTCCAAAAATTCATCAACTTCAACCTTACTATACCCACGAACTTCACGTCCAAACTCTTGTTCAAAAATATCTTTTGCTGAAAAAATAATACCTGCCATCTCTCTCTCCATTCTCGATTTCTAATAGTATTATTATATAAAAAAAGGCAAACAAAAATCAAGGTCAAAGGCTTACTTTTCAGAAAAATTTTCTGCCAGCTCATTTAAGTCTTCAAATGTTAGCCTTTTTATACGATAGCCTTCCTGATTTGTCATCAAGTTGTCCATAAATTTTAATTTTGTCTCATTTTCTGGATCATAGAAAAAATAGGCTAAATCAGTATTTTCCAATAAAAATCGTTGGTAATCACGCAGTTGTCCCATGTTTTCATACTTAGGATAGGCATATTTAACAAAATCTACCTGCTTAAATTGACTAAGCTTAACCTGATTCGCTTCATTCCAATTTCCCCCGTGCGTTTCAAAATCAAAAATAGTCGCTAGGCTGAAATCATACTCGTCTTTCATTTCATTTGCGACATCAAGAACCCAGGATTCAAATCCCAAGCTCCCAGTAAAGACCAGCCATTTAAGCCCCTCTTCTGCTAAGTTTTCTAAATCTCTTCTAATCGCTTTCTTTATAATTTTTAACCTGATATCTTTTTCATTAAACAAACCCAAATCAAAGCTAGAATAGCCCATAATTAAAGCTCTAGTCATTTTTACACCTTTCTTTATACTTTATGGTATAATAGAGTGATGTTATTGTACCAATAAGGAGAAATATGGTCAACTATCCTCATAAAATTTCATCAAAAAAAAGCCAAACATCTATTTCTCAACCAAAAAATTTCGCAAATCGAGGAATGACTTTTGAAAAGATGATTAACGCTACCAACGACTACTATCTGACACATGGCATGGCAGTTATCCACAAAAAACCGACGCCTGTTCAGATCGTTCGAGTAGACTATCCTCAACGTAGTCGAGCCAAAATTGTAGAGGCCTATTTTAGACAAGCTTCCACAACGGATTACTCTGGCGTATATAGAGGACATTACATTGACTTTGAAGCCAAGGAAACACGACAAAAAAATGCTATTCCACTAAAAAACTTCCATCTTCATCAGATTCAACATATGGAACAAGTTCTGGAACAGCAGGGCATTTGCTTCGTTCTACTTCATTTTTCTTCTCAACAAGAAACTTACTTGTTACCGGCACTTGATTTGATTCGTTTTTATCATCAAGATAAGGGTCAAAAATCAATGCCACTTGGATATATTCGGGAAAACGGATATTTAGTAAAGCAGGGAACTTTCCCTCAAATTCCCTATCTCGACATTATCAAAGAACATTTACTAGGTGGTAAAACAAGATGAACAAACAAATTATTCTGCGATTCTTAAAGTATATGGGAATTACATTTCTTACCTTATTTATCGCAATATTTCTATTAGGTGGTGGTGTCTTCCTCTACTTTGTTAGCAAGGCTCCAGCCTTATCTGAAAGTAAATTGGTTACGACAACTTCCAGCAAGATTTATGACAATAAGAACGAACTGATTGCTGACCTTGGATCTGAACGTCGCGTAAATGCTCAAGCCAATGAAATTCCCACTGATTTGGTTAAAGCTATCGTCTCAATCGAAGATCACCGCTTCTTTGATCATAGAGGTGTTGATACTATTCGTATCATGGGAGCTGCATTGAGAAACCTCCAAGGACAAGGGGGACTCCAAGGGGCTTCAACCTTGACCCAGCAATTGATTAAATTAACTTATTTCTCAACTTCAACTGCTGATCAAACCTTGTCACGTAAAGCCCAAGAAGCTTGGCTAGCCGTTCAATTAGAGCAAAAAGCAACCAAGCAAGAAATCCTGACCTACTACATCAACAAAGTCTACATGTCTAACGGTAACTATGGAATGCAAACCGCAGCCGAAAATTACTATGGAAAAGACTTGAAGGATTTAAGCTTGCCACAGTTAGCACTCCTAGCCGGAATGCCTCAAGCACCAAACCAATATGATCCATATTCCCATCCAGAAGCTGCTCTAGAGCGTCGTAACTTGGTACTTTCAGAAATGAAGGGACAGAAGTATATCAGTGCAGAAGATTACGAAAAAGCTATTAATACGCCTATCACTGACGGTCTTCAAAGCTTGAAGTCAGCCAATAGTTACCCAGCCTATATGGACAACTACCTCAAAGAAGTAATCGACCAAGTCGAACAAGAAACGGGCTACAACCTTCTTACCACAGGTATGGAAGTCTATACTAATGTCGACAAAAATGTTCAACAGAGACTTTGGGATGTATACAATACAGATGAGTACGTTGCTTATCCAGATGATGAACTTCAAGTAGCTTCCACTATCGTGGATGTAACGAATGGTAAAGTCATTGCTCAGTTAGGGGCCCGTCACCAATCAAGTAATGTATCTTTTGGAATCAACCAAGCCGTTGAAACCAACCGTGACTGGGGTTCTAGTATGAAACCAATCACTGACTATGCTCCCGCTTTAGAATATGGAGTCTATGACTCTACTGCTTCTATTGTACATGATGTTCCTTATAACTATCCTGGTACTGATACTCCTCTCTACAACTGGGATCATGGTTACTTTGGGAATATTACAATTCAGTATGCACTCCAACAATCACGAAATGTCACAGCCGTTGAAACTCTTAATAAGGTTGGTTTAGACAGAGCAAAAACCTTCCTCAACGGCCTTGGTATCGACTATCCAAGCATACACTATGCTAACGCCATTTCAAGTAATACAACAGAATCTAACAAAAAATACGGTGCAAGTAGTGAAAAAATGGCTGCTGCTTATGCTGCCTTTGCTAATGGTGGAATTTACCATAAACCAATGTATATCAATAAAATCGTCTTCAGTGATGGTAGTGAAAAAGAATTTTCAGACGCTGGCACACGAGCTATGAAAGAAACAACTGCCTATATGATGACCGAAATGATGAAAACTGTCTTAGTTTATGGAACTGGACGTGGAGCCTACTTACCATGGCTTCCACAAGCAGGTAAAACAGGTACTTCTAACTATACTGACGAAGAAATTGAGAAATATATCAAGAACACTGGCTACGTAGCTCCAGATGAAATGTTTGTGGGTTATACTCGTAAGTATTCTATGGCTGTTTGGACAGGTTACTCAAATCGTCTCACTCCAATCATTGGAGATGGTTTCCTCGTAGCTGGTAAAGTCTATCGAGCAATGATGACCTATCTCTCAGAAGATAACCACCCTGGAGATTGGACAATGCCAGAGGGCTTATACAGAAATGGAGAATTTGTCTTCCAAAACGGAGCAAGAAATAATTGGAATACACCAGCTACACAACAAACACAAACAGTAGAAAATTCCTCTACAACAACTGAAAGTTCAACTACTCAAGCAAATACGACGGTTGGGCAACAACCAAGTAATGCTCCAGTAACTGAGCCTAATCAGGGACAAACTAGTCAAACCGTCCAACCAGTACAACCAACACCGCAAAATCCACCAGTTCAACAGCAACCACAACAGTAAAAAGTAAATCCTGAGTTCACAGTTCTGCTCAGGATTTTTTCTATAATAAAATATATTTCGTAATATTGAAAACATGGTAGATTGAAGTAGGATTCGAACGAATCGATTAATAAAATCAAATTAATTTCTAGAAATATTTTAGCAACCATGGCCTACTCTTCTAACTTCAATCCATTACAAATTCCCTCATTTATTTGTTCAGATTTTATTTCACTATAGAATAGCCATCAATCTATTTTCTAAAAACCAAAAGAAGTCAGCTAAAAACTAACTTCTTTTTTATCTTATTTCACATGTTTTGCAAGGTCTTCTTGCGCTTTTTTATTGGATTCTTCTTTTTCTTTCATCCATTTATCTTGAGCTTTTTGGTATTCCTCTACAGTGACTGCCTTGTCTTGAAGCTCAAGGTATTTATACAAGAGTGGTTCACTTGTACCTTTATTTCCTGACAATGCAAATGGTATTGTAAATGGTACCATCTTAGACAAGATTGGACGCCCTGTACGAGATGTAGTTGGAATAATCAAAGCACTATCTGTCAACCAAGCTTGGGCCGCAGCATATTTATCATATCGTTTAGAAACATCTGTAGCCTCATCACCAGCTTCTGTAACCAATTTTTCGTAGTCATATAGACCTACTTTTTTAGCAGCTACATTATCTTTACCTGAGTCAAATCCTAAATATGTTTTAGTACTTTCTCCTACAGATGGTTTGATAATATCAAGGTAGGTTGATGGATCGGCAAAGTCAGGACCCCAACCGACATTATCTGAAATATCCCAATCCTCACCAGCAGCAGTTTCTGCAAATAAAGTTACATTAAGCACTTCATCTTTTTGCAATTGTTGAATATCAATAATGACATTATCAGTTCCTAAAGTCGCTTCCAAGGATTGTTTCATAGATTGGACGCGCTGAACTTTTGTAGTTGCTGTTTGGTCAACAGGCATATCTAGGTGAATTGGGAATTGGACTCCTTCTGCTTGTAGGGCTGATTTGGCTTTAGCAAATTCAGCCTTGGCTTTCTCTGGATTGTAAAAGCCATCCTGAGAATCTGCAAGATTAACATCCTTCCATTCATCCCCATAAGTCACCAATTTTTCTTTGACCATATCGCCAAAGTTTTTACCATCTGCTTGAACAAATGTTGGTGGAACAAAGAGATTACGTAAGATTTTGCTTGCTCCAGTTTGTCCATTCAGCTGAGAGGCATAGGCTGTACGATCAAATCCAAAGGCAATAGCCTGACGGAAATCCTTGTTTAAGAGAGCCTTTTTGGTAGATGTCTTTTGTTCTTCGCTAGTCTTAGAAGTATATTTATAGGACTGACGGTCAATATTTGTCCCCACTACATAAGTCGTAGAGTCCTGTTGCGTATAGACAATATTGTCTTTCATACTCTTCTCAAGCTCTGCAAAACTTGCATTTGTTGGATAGAGACGAGCTGCTGTAAGGCTACCATCTTTAAAGTTTTCTGCTGGTTTGCTAGTATCTTGACCATCCCAGAATGACAATTTGACCTTGTCAATATGGACATTGTCCTTATCCCAGTAGTTCGGATTTTTCACAAATTCAACAGCAGATTTGGTTACAATGGATTTCAACAAATAAGGACCATTGTACAAGATACTACTTGGATCCGTTGCTTTGGCAAAATCATCCCCTTTTGAGTTCAAAAACTCTTCATTAACTGGTGCCAAGACACCCATGGTTGTTTTAGAATTCCAAAAACTTTCAGGTTTGTTCAAAGTGTATTGGACCGTTTGATCGTCAAGAGCTTTAATCCCAACTTGAGAGAAATCTTTATTTTCCCCTTTAGCATAGGCATCTAGTCCTTTGATTGAATCCTGTACCAAGTAAAGGGCTTCTGCTTTCTTATCTGTTGCATATTTAAGACCTGTCACAAAGTCTTGAGCCTTAACAGGAGCATACTCTTCTCCCTCAGATGTATACCACTTGGCATCCTGACGAATCTTATAAGTATAAGTCAAGCCATCCTTAGAAACTGACCAGTCCTCTGCCATTGAGGGAATAAGGTTCCCGTATTTATCATTTTCAAGCAATCCATCAATCACATTACTAGTAATGTCGGCAGTTGCTGCCTTACCAGTTGTTAAGTAGTTGAGATTATCTGGATGGGTCTCGTAGGTAAATGCAAAGGTCTGCTCACCTTTAGCGCCTGAGCCCCCTGAACAAGCAGCTAAAACACCCGCTGCTAATAAAGTGACACCCACAAGAGCTAATACTTTCCTTGTTTTCATCGTATTCTCCTTTGTTTTTCTATCCATTATAGACCCTTTTTTAAGTCCTGTCAATAGAATTTTCTGAATTTTTGAAAATTATTTTTTAAACAAGAATGTTGCAAAAATATGAATAATATCAAAAATCCCTCAACTACATTAGGTAGTCAAGGAATTATCAATCATATTTCTAAAGAGCAATTGGTAAGCAATTTTTGTTGTTTACTCTAACTCATTTCTTACACACTGCAAGGCTGCTCCAATTACTTGGTGCATATCGTAATAACGATAGTGTCCTAAACGACCACCAAAGATAACATTCCCTTGCTCATCGGCTAATTCTTTATACGATTTATACAAATGATTATTCCGATCATTATTAACTGGATAATAAGGCTCATCACCTTTTTCCCATGTTTTAGAATGCTCTTTAGTAATGATCGTCTTTGCTTGATTTCCAAACTCAAAATGTTTGTGTTCAATAATACGGGTATATGGAGTTTCTGCATCCGTATAGTTGACAACTGCATTTCCTTGGTAATTCTCCATATCTAAGGTCTCATTTTCAAAACGAAGACTACGGTACTCTAGTTCACCTAACTTATAGTCAAAGAATTCATCAATCATACCAGTAAAGACAATCTTAGGAAAATCTTTCAGATATTGCTCTTTATTGGCAAAGAAATCAACATTTGTTTCTACATCAATGTTTTCATGATCCAACATTTTTTCAACTATTTGAGTGTAGCCACCAATTGGAATCCCTTGATAGGTATCATTAAAATAATTGTTATCATAGGTCAAGCGTACTGGCAAACGGCGAATGATAAAGGCTGGGAGTTCCGTAGTTGACTTGCCCCATTGTTTCTCTGTATAATCTTTGATTAATTTTTCGTAGATGTCTGTACCTACTAGAGATATCGCCTGTTCTTCCAAATTTTCAGGAGTTTTGCCATTTAAAACAGCACGTTGCTCATCAATCTTAGCCTGTGCTTCTGCTGGCGTTACAACTCCCCAAAGTTTATTGAAGGTATTCATATTAAAAGGTAGGTTATAAATCTCTCCCTTATAATTAGCAACAGGAGAGTTTGTGTAACGGTTAAACTCTGCAAACTGATTTACATAATCCCAAATCTCCTTATCAGAAGTATGGAAGATATGAGCACCATACTGATGAACTTGAATTCCTTCCTCTTCACGAGTATAGATATTACCCGCGATATGATTTCGTTTTTCAATAACTTTGACTTTTTTTCCTTTTAAGGCTGCTTCATGTGCAAAGACTGCACCAAAGAGACCAGCACCAACGATAAGATAATCGTACATCTTAAGCTCCTTTATTTTTTAATAATTGTTGCTTTAACTCACTTAGATTTATTACTTTAAAAATCAAAATCATACTAGCATAAATTATTGCTCCTAGAACAGCGTATAGTCCCACATTAATCATCGGTGATATATTTAGGAATTGTTTTATAAATAGCAAAATACCATACATAACTCCAGATGAGATTATAATTTTGATCAATGAATCTAAAATGGGCACCTCTCTCAAATAAGAACGAGTATAGAATAACTGTATCAACCATACTAGCACCTCTGTTAAGACAGATACAATTGCAGCACCTATATAGCCCAACTTTGGAAGCAAGAGAAGATTTAATCCCACACTAACAATAGCAGGAATTGTTGTTGACAGCATAAATTCTTTATTCTTATTATGAGGTATTAAGATTTGAATACCCATGATATTGGTCCACCCTATAAAGAACATTCTAAAAATCATAATTGCTATCGCATAACGTGCCTCTTGAAAATCTTGTCCCAGGAAAAAATTCACAAAATCATCATTTACAATTAACATTCCTGCCATAATTGGAAAAATAACCAAATTATAAATCAGAAATGACATCTCATGCATTTTATTAATTGCTTTATGATCACCTAAGGATAAAAGCTTTGAAACTCGTGGTAACATAACACTTCCCAATGAAGTCACTAGAGTTAATAAAATATTAACAAGTTTCAAAGCTTGATCATAGATTCCTACATCTTTTGTTGAAGCTAAAGCTCCCAGCATTGTACGATCCAAAGTGACATAGAGCGATATAGCAATTTGAGGTAAAAACAATAAAATAATTGGTCTCAAATGTTGCTTAGCATACTCCCAATCAAAGTGCGGTTTCCCAATAAACGCTCTTGCTGGTAACCACATACTTAATTGTCCCAACAATTCAAAAATAGTAAGCAAAAATACATATAAATGTAGGTCGTTAGCTGATTTTATAAATAGAAAAATAGCAATAACGCCAACTAGTTTCACTGTAATATTTCTGACTGTAATTTTTCGAAAATCCTCTAAACCTTGGAATAGCCAAGAAATATCTAAACCTTTAGAAAGTAAACTTAAACCAAGAATAAGTGCAACTGGATTATGCATGAATTGAAGAAAAATATACAACATGCAATACAAAAATATCGAAAGAATTGTTGCTCCCAGTTGTAAGGAGTATATCCCCCAAAAATTTTTATCAATGTCTTTCCGATGTCCTGAAATTACTTTTGTACCATAGTTAGCAACACCTAAAGTTGCTAATAGTATAAAGTAGATTACAATTGAACTGAAATAACCATATGTCCCCAAATCATCTGAAGAAAATATCCGTGTTACATACGGAGTCGTAATAATCGGAAGTATAATTACTAACAATTGGTAGGAAAGGTTATATGCATAGTTTTTTAATACTTTCACTATTTCTCATCTCCATTATATCTATATTTTGCATAATTAAAATAACTTTTTAATGCTAGCTAATTAACTAGCCAAGTATATTTCTTAAAACATTTTTTAAATATTACTGTTACTATTAAAGATACAAATAACGTAATGAAGAATCGTAGTACAACCATAAAAATTATTCCAAAAGGTGAAAACATAAATTGAGAATTCAATGAATAACTTATATATAATATTAAATAATTTAATGGATCCGAAAAAATATATATACCTAATCCATTCATTAAAATCAGCTTAAAAAAGTAACTACTACCACTGCGCTCTTTCCGAGAAATCAGGTAGGAAATACTATATGTTAATAAAGAACCTAAAATAGCTAATAACTCAACTAATATTTTACTAACTAGAGTGTAAGTATATTTAAGATTAAAATTCAACAAAGTAATCAAAACAAATACCATAGACAATATCAAAACATAATTTCTTTTTTTACTTATAAATTGATTGTATTTTTCTCTCTTTGATTCAAATGCAAATCCCATACTAAAATAAAATAGAAATTGTAACGGGGCTTTAAATAAAAGTGGATCAACTTTATAACTTAAAATATGTAATACATAAAAAATAATAATTGTGGCAAATTTTATTTCTCTTTTTAAGGTAAAAAATGAAATAATAAAAATAATAAATAAAGTAAATAAATACCATAAATGATTATTCCCAATTAAAAACAATTGTCCCAATACTGCTCTAGAAAAAGTTGTATACTCAAAATAATTAGAGAAATATTTTATTGGAAAAACATATAATAAAGTAAAAATAACAAATGGAATAACCAATCGCTTAATCTTCTGTTTTAGAATTAACATAAAATTAATCCATTTATCTCGTTTAACCTGCAGGTAATAGAAAGCTCCAGATAAAGCCATAAACATTGGCATATGAAAATAATATAGAATTTCTCTCACTTTATCAAAAATTTTATACAAAACTAATGACATATTTTGTTCTAGATATTGTTGATAATCAATCCCTCCATATTTAGTTGAAATTATATAATATGTACTATGGCTTACAAGTACCATTAAGATTGCTACTACTTTTAAAATATCATATTCCTTTTTCATGTACTCTCTCTATTCAAAATTAAAGCGTAAAATATTCCTATAAAAAGAATAAATAATGGTGTATCTATAAAAATTGCAGTAAATAATAAAATTATAAATAAGAGAGCAAACATTTTGGTATCTATAGAAACACCCTTCTTAATTAGTACACTAATTACCGGATATAAATAGAATATCCCTAGGATCACCCCACCCTGAGCTAAAATAACAAATAGACTATTGCTATATCCTAAGTTCGTACGAATAAGAGTATTCATATTTGATTCAATTGCTTTCAACCCTAACGTCAATCCTGAACCAAAAAAGAAATTAGCTCTCCAGGCTAAAAATCCAGCTATATAATCATCAAACCTAATACTAGCTGAAATTGAGTCAGATTTTTCTTCCCAAACCTGTAACAAAGCATAGATAACTATTGGAATTGTAATCAAACTTACATATTTAAATAAAGATTTCTTCAGCATTAAAACTCTATAAATTAATAGTATTCCTATTACAAATATACCTGTTGTAGAAACTGTTGTCAAAATAGTCAGAGTTAATAAAGATAATCGTTTAATACTATTTTCTAAAAATAATTCCTGAATTATAAATGCTGAACTTAACATTAAACTCCACATTGGAGCCTCCGCAAATATGCCACTATTTCTAGTAATAGTAGTTCCAAAAAAATGAATCCCTTGAGTTTCAAAATATAAATTGAAATAACTTGGGGTTGGACGTCCACCGTTCCAATTATTTATGACGACATTTGTTGGATGAACAACCTTTAAAATACTTCCAAAAGTCCAAAATATTAAAGAAACTATTGCAAAAATTAAAATAATTTTCACAAAGGTATTTAAAAAATCAAATAATCGGTCATTAAAATTCTTAAACATTAATAAGATAAGCATAAGAGGTGCTATCACAAAATAAAATAATATTTCATTTATTGATAAAGAATTAAATGATATGAAAATGTTAGTAATACATACAACTAAATAAATTAGTACTGTCGTTAAGATTATTTTAAAGTAATTATAATTTATTTTGCTTGATATTAGTTCTAAAACTGTTGCTATTATAACTACTAATGCTAATATTGGAATTAACTTATTTGAATCACCTGTGTTTACATATATAGAATTTGTCGTTATAACAATTAATAACGACATTAATACATCTTGGATACTTTTCAGATTAATTTTCAATTTTATATCCCCTTATTTCGAACGATATTTTTAAATTTAAAATAAAATTCTGGAAACAATAAGAATAAGCTATATTTAAATTTAAATTTTACAGATGATTTTGAATCAAAAATTATACTCCAGTAAAATGATCGTACTTTTTTAACAATATTTCTTAAAGCTTTTGTGTCCGTAGAAGCTGCTGCTTCAGATATAGGAAAAGAACCTCTAACAATTTTTAAATTTAACGCCTTTTCTACACTATTACCATCATAAAATTGTTTTATTTGAATTCTATTATTCTCACCTGCATCAAAAAAATCAAATCGCTTATCTGTAAACTGAGATTGAACGATACTACCAGGACGACGATAATAATGATAAGTAACAACAGGTGAAATAACTATCCTTTTAGCTAATCTTAAATGTTTAGCTACAACGAAAAAATCTTCGTAAATTTTTCCAGTAGGAAAAGGAGCTTTTTCTAAAATACTCTTGCGGTACAGTTTCGCACAGGCTGACACTGTTGCAATTTTATCCTGAAACATCAGTTCAAGTGATTCCTCTTTAGAAAACACTCTAAGATTACTATAATCAGATTCTTTTATGTGATTAGAATTATAGTCTCCATATGTAGAAGTAGATTTTACCTTAGTTGATATCAAATCTGCATTATATCTTTCCTGAATTTTAACTAATAGTTCTAAAGCATCTGCTTCGAAATAATCATCTGGGTCCAAAAAAACTATCCAATCCGAGGATGCCTTCTCAACACCAAAATTTCTAGCATCCGAAAGTCCACCGTTTTTTTTATGAAATACATAAACATTCTCATGATTTTCAGCGTACCAATTACATAATTCTCCAGAATTATCTGTCGAACCGTCATTAACTAAAATAACTTCAAAGTTCTTATATGTTTGTCTAATTAAACTTTCCATTGCATAGTGCAAATAGTCTTGCACATTATATACTGGAACAATAATCGAAATCATTATATTTCCTTACTACAGAGTTTGATTTTTCAATTTATAAAAGTATGTATCCGATTTATCGCATACATCTATTTTATAACTACACTTAAAAATATTTGTTGTTTCTAATACTTTTTTCCAATCTTCATCTATATACAGATTAGAGAAATGATTTGCTAAAAAATAAAGATCTTGGTTGTTAGTGATTACCTTATCAATCTGTTTACGAATCATTGGATTATATTCATATCCCAAATGCATTAAATAGTCTATCAAAAAGTAATCTATTGGTAAGTCATACTTAGAGAAATACTCAACTTGAAATCTTCTTAAAAAATCGAATATAATTCCATTACGATATCCAGCTATACAAAACAAGGCCCAACGTCCATCAGAAACATACTTAGGATAAGTTTCATCTCCCCTTGCACGAATAGTATAAAACTCATTATCTAAATAATTTAGTTTTGAATCTGTTTTTATATAAATAGTTGCATCAAACCAGATTCCACCATATTTAAATAGCAAGAACGTTCTAATAATATCCGAATATTTTATCGCATCTATTTTTCCTTCTTCAAATTTTCTTGCAATATTTTCAGGAATTTCAACAAATGTCTCTAAATTGGACTCATCTAACAGAATGTATTCATAGCCAAATCTTTCGGCATATTCTTTTTGGGTTTGTATTGCTTTTTGAACAATTTCTGGAGCATTTTCACATCCTTGGAGCCATAATGAAAAAATCTTTTTTCCATTTTGCTCATTAGATTTTTCGAAATCATAAGAATAGGTAGATAAAAATGTATTAAAATCTTTTTTAAGAAAATCTAAAATATCCTTATGCTTTTTAGAATAAATAAATACTACAATATTATGAAAAAAATTATATCTTGACAGTCGTGCAGCTATTTTTTCCAAGAGAATATTATTTGCAATTTGGGACGAAAAATTTTTTCTTAATTCCCTGTATTCTCTTATTATTTTTTTGATCTTATGCAAAATTTAACTCTCCAATTACTATAATATTTGGCAATATTAAATAAGTGATAACGGCTTTTTCTGACAATATTCATCTTTAAGTCAGTAGACTTTTTCAAGAAACTTTTATTTTTAATAGCTATCGATTTTTCAAATTCTATTAGTTCTTTTTTTGCTTCACTTGCACGATTTAAATTGAAATAGATACTCCACTGCTTATTTATTAGATTTAATATTAGATTATTTACTGCTTCTGAACGCCCAAATTCAAGTTTCGTTTTACTGTAAAAATCAATTAGATTAAAAATTACTTGTTTATGCATTGATCTATTTTTTATATAGCTTTCTATACTAACACTTTGCGTAGATGTTCCTAAACGATATTTGTAAATAGGTTTATCAAAAATAGAAACCGTTTCTATATATGGTAGAACATAGGTGATATATTCCATATCTACATAGTACATATTTTCAGATAATTCTACTTGATTTTTTTTTAATAGACTGGTTTTTAACGTCATAGTGTGCATTCCTACTGTTCTCCCCATTTTTTCATAGAAAGTATCGACTTGGTACACTTTATCTGTTTGAATCATCGAAAATTCATTATAATTCTCAACAGAAACTACATCTCCAGTTTGATTAACATAAACTCGATAATACGGTGAAAGAATTTCATCTACATCTGTTTCTTTTAAATATTCTATCAAATCATCTAAATTATCTGTATCAACCCAATCATCTGCATCAACAACCTTAAAATACGTTCCATAAGCATTTTTTATACCTGCATTTACTGCTGAGCCATGCCCACCATTTGGTTTATTTAAGACACGAACAATATCAGGGTAATTTCGCTCAAATTTTTTAGCAATTTCCTCTGTATTATCACTAGAACCGTCATTTACTATTAACAAATCAATTAAATGTGCATTTTTTGCAGATAATATTGTTGGTATAGTATCTGGCAAATACTGTTCCGCATTATACGATGGCATTGCTATGGTTAATAATTTATTTTCCATTCTATTTTCCTGTCATTTCCTCAATTAAATCTTCCCACTGCTTTATAATTTTTTTCTTGCTGAATTTTTCGGTGTCCTTCATTGATTTATCAGCAAATTGTTCTCTCAAATTTTCATTCTCAATCAAAATACAAATTTTTTCACTCATAGAATCAATGTCATAACCATCAACTAAATAACCGTTTTCTTTATCTAAAACAATTTCTGATGGACCAGTAGGACATTTAAAACTCACAATGGGGAGTCCATATTGTTTAGCTTCTAAAAGAACTAAGGGAAGGCCTTCATAACGAGAAGTCATTACATAAATAGCATGACCAGGGTAAATATTATCTGTACCTTTTACATTACCTTTAAAATGAACTCGTGACAAAACGCCACCTTTATCCAATTCAGTTATCAAATCTTGTTTTATTTGCTCATTTCCCGAACCATATATGTCCCATTCCCAATCTGTAAATTTTGACAAAACTTTAACAGCAATTTGAGCTAAATAGTCATAGCCTTTTTGATATTCCATTCTCCCAACTGTTATAATGCTCTTGCTTTTTTTAGAGTAGGTAAAAATATTATCAGTATCTTCAATCCAATTATAAATAGAAGTAACTTTTTCATTTCTTAATGAAAAGTCTCTTCGGTATCTATTTTTATCTTCCTCAGTCAAAGTTACAATTTTGTCAAAAAACTTTGCTCCAATATATCTTTGTATCTTGCGACTGAACGTGTCTTGAAACTCTAAACTATGATGATCACAAAAGACTGTTTTTATATTTAATCCTAGTGTTGCTAAAAAGATTATAATATTCGTAGATGGAGCAATAGAAAACACTATATCAATTTCATTATTTATCAAGTATTTTCTCAACTTTATCATAGCAGGAATTATAACACGGCGAACTCTTAAATCACCATAAAAAAACGACTTAACTTCAACATCAAATGATATATCATAATTTATGCTTTTGTCTTCATCTAGTAAAATAGAAATTAAGTATGTTTTATAATTTTGAGATAATTCATTAGCCATATTTATAGCAACTTTTTCGGCTCCACCAATTTTACTTAAATTATACCTTACTATTGCGATTTTTTTCATAACACACCTTGCTCTTACTTTATTATCTTTTTAATAGAGATCACCATAACTAATAAATTAATAAGGAAATAAACTAGTGTAAATAAATCACTTAATTTCAACAATATTGCAAAAAGCATAAAAATTTGTGCAAATCCTGTTATAGAGGTTATATTAAGTGCAATCATTTCTATAATTCCAAGATTCTTTCTACCTTTGTAATGTTCACTATTTTTGTTTCCTACAGTATTTATCGCCTTGTGCATAATCAATCTAGGGAACAAAACAAAAACACCAGATAGTGATCCTAAAATTAAATATGTTTTTTGTGTAAAGAACAATGTTTGACTATAATCACTTGCAATAATTCCCATAGTGAGGAATGATAAATACATTGCAGCATAACCTGCCATGGCATCTATAACACTTCCCATAGGAGAAGTAATTCCCTTGAAACGAGCAACATTTCCATCAACACCGTCAAGTAAATTCCATAAGAAAAAACAAAGCCAACTTATCAATAGTACAAACTGATTAGAGCTTATTGTTACCAAAACTGTTCCAATAATTAAAGGTACAATAGACAATATAGAAATCTGATTAGGCGTCATTTTTGTTTTAAGAAAAGGAATTGTCAGTATGTATGATAGAGGTCTACCCACATAGAAAGCAACAATGTCTTTTTTTGCTTCTCTTTTCTTTTCTTCTGTCATCGTTTTTTGTTCTATACTTTTAACACTTATCATTTTACACCTCTATTTTATAATTCTATACAGTTTTGGACGCACTTTTGATTGAATAAAACCTAGTAGATGGAGCGACATTTTTTTCGGTAGAATTTTATAAATACTTAATAACTTAGATGGAGATACTTCTTTGTATTCTCCTCTATAGTATTTTTTAAATATTTCCACATGCGCTACCTCACTACTTTCTTGCCAAGGTCTTAGTGATAGAAAACACGTTGTGAAATGGCGGATTGTTATATTCTTTCTTGCTTCTTCTAAATCTTCCTTGCTATAATAATTTACAGGTTGCTTAAAAGTAATCATATCCTCATAAGACATATCTTCAAATATGGTCATAAAATTATATTTCGGAGATAGTGGTTTAAATGAATTGAATAAAACTGCATTCAGAACTCCCTGATCTCCTTGAATTATTTTTCCATTAAAGTCCTTGATAACCTTAAATAATTGAGTTTCAACTTGTTCCTTACGCCATCTTTCTAAATCTATAAACATTACCCCGGAATTAAATATAGGTTTATCTTTTGGAATCTTCAAAACCTTCTTATATTCTTTATTAAATACATCTGCAACACCTAAAACAATATTCCCTTTAAAATCAACATCAAACAATTCTTTTAAAGAATTCATTACAATAGTGTCACTATCTAAATATAAAACTTTAGAAATATTTTTCGGAAGAATACTCCCTAACAATAATCTACTAAATGCACTCGCTGAACCTCTGTCTAATTGTAACTTATATGGTATTTCAACATTATCAACCCAACAAATTTTTCTTTGTCCATATTCTTGTGATAAATCATTAATTTTATTTTTATTTTCATCAGAGACATTATCTGCAATAATCCAAAGATTTATTTTAAAATCATGATTAGCATTATAAAGTGACTTAATAGAAGCGTATAATACATCTACAAAGTTATTATCTGCTGCATAAACAATATTCATTACTTTTATCCTTTTCTATACATAAAAGAGAGTTTAAGTTCTCTACATACGTAACCTAACTCTCATATCATTTTATTTGAACACCAAAAATAATAATTAGGCTAAATACTTTTACTTCGCTCCATCTTTCATTACTACAACTTTTATTGTCTTCAATAAAATCTCAATATCTTTCCAAATTGTCCAGACATCTAAATAAGTAACGTCTAATTTTACTATATCATCGAAGTTTATAATATTACTTCTACCACTAATCTGCCAAAGGCCTGTGATTCCAGGTTTAAAGTTTAGACAACATTTTTATTCAGGTGCATACTTCACATACTCATCCAAGTGGATACCATCGAAAGTATAATCGTAATGAGAATAGAGAGTTTCAATATAATACTTTCTTCTTTTGGGAACGATGAGTTCTCTAATAGTTCTTCAATTTCATATCTATTTAAGATTACATCATCAATATTTATTGATTCATTATATTTTTTCGTCATTTTAGTAAAATATCGACGATAATGTACTAAACCCAGATATTCACAATCTAAGTTTTTCCAAGCCCAATAGAGACCTATAAGTTCACAATAGTAAGGGGGTAAGTTAGAAATATTTTCTCTTGAAATCCTAAATTTTTCTTTCCTCCACATCCTACATGAATTGGTAAATACATACTTGTATCACTGGGCATTTTATATTTTTTATGTGTTGCTACTAATATTTTTATATTCTGCATGTTAATTATTATTACCCATTAAAACTGTTAAAAATCCCTTCAAAATAAGCAAGAAATCAGTCTTGAAAGATACATTATCAATATATAATAAATCCAAATCCATTCTGTCTCCAAATGGCATGTCATTCTTATTTGGCGTAACTTGCCAATAACAAAGCAAACCAGGTTTCACAGACAATCTTTTAGACATTTTTAAAGTACTATCCATTTCTTTATTAGTAAGAATATGATGCGTAATCTCAAATTGTTGTAGTGGACGAGGTCCCACTATAGCCATGTCGCCTTTTATAATATTCAACAATTGAGGCAGTTCATCAATTGAAAGTTTACGTATCACTTTACCGACTTTTGTAGTCATACTTTGAGAATGTTCTTTAAAATTTAGATGATCCGTTTTACCACTATTAATACTTTCCTTTATTCTCTGATCGGCATCCCTATACATACTCCGAAACTTTATTACTTTAAATTTCTTGCCATTTAAACCAACCCTATCTTGTAAATAGAAAACACCTCCTGGATCTTCTATCCAAATAGCCAAAATTGTTATAGGAATAATCGGTATGATTATCAAGGTAATAAATAGGAAAAACGCCAAAAATCTATCTAAAGTATTTTTTAAAATCAAATACATTTTTAATTAATTATTTCTTCCCATAATTTCCGTAATTGCCATAGGAACCATAGGCTCCGTAACCACCATAAACTCCATATTTTTCAACTTCAGTGTTAAATTTATTTAGAACTACACCTAAAAATGGAGTTCCTGTTTGTTCTAACTGTTCTTTGGCCTTTAAAACATCACGACGTTTTGTTTCTCCAGCTGCCGTTACCAAGATAGAAGCATCACATTTCTGTGTAATGATAGCAGCATCAATGACTACTCCAATTGGTGGCGTATCCACAATGACATAGTCAAAATACTTGCGCAGGGTATCAATCATGGTATGGAAATTTTCACTCTGCAGGAGGGCCGTTGGATTAGGTGATATCGGTCCTGACTGAATAACAAATAGGTTTTCAATATTGGTATCGCAGAGACCATTTGAAAGATCAGTAGTTCCTGCTAAGAAGTCAGTCAACCCAGTAATTTTTTCCCTTGACTTGAAAACACCAGACATAACTGAATTACGAATATCTGCATCCACCAATAAAGTTTTATAACCTGCACGCGCAAAGGTCCAAGCAATATTTATTGATGTTGTCGATTTCCCCTCACCAGGTTTAACAGATGAGATGGAAAGAACTTTCAGATTATCACCACTCAATTGAATATTGGTTCGCAAAGCATTGTAATGCTCTTCTGCTTTTTTCGCAAAATCTAAACGTTTTTGTGCTATTGCTAATGTTGGCATATTTTCTCCCTTATTTTAACTTATTCAAATCTGGAACAATCCCTAGAAGTGCAATCTGCATTACTTCTTCCACATCTTCTGGTCGTTTAACACGATCATCCAACAACTCAAGTAACAAGACTGAAACTACCATCACTGCTCCTCCCGCTAGAAAAGCTAGCAGGGTATTACGACGAATATTAGGTGATGAAGGACTTAGGGCTGGCCTTGCCTCCTCCAATGTTGTCACATCAGACACACGAGTTACAGAAATGATTTTTTCAGCAGCCACTTCACGAAGAGCATTTGCGATACGACTGGCTTCTTCTGGTCGTTCATCCTTTACAACAATCGATACGATACGAGTATCAACAGGTACTGTTACCTGAATCTTCTTGCTTAATTCCCTAACTGTTTTCTCTAGTTTAAGATTTGAAATGACTTTCTCAAGTACATCTTGAGAGAGGATGATTTCCTTATAGTCTTTTACCAGATAGGTTCCAGCCTGCAAATCCTGGTTGGTCAACCCTACTTTTTCCGATTGATTTCGATTGACCACATAAATACGTGTCGCACTAGAATACTCCGGTTTCAATACAAAACTACTTACACCAAAAGCTAGGACAGCTGCTACAATCGCAGTTAGGATAATAGCGATTTTCTTCTTCCAAAGGACTTTAAACAATTGAAAAACATCAATCGTAATTTCTTTATTTTCTTTCATGTCAACTCCTAAATAATTTGATCAGATACAATTAAACGAGGATTTTCAATAAATAATTCTCTCGCTCTTCTTTCACCATATTGTTTTGAGATAAGTTCATAGGCTTCTTTCATATAAGGGGGACGTTGGTCCAAATTGTGCATATCACTCGCCACAAAATGAACCAAGTCACGCTCTAGAAAATAGCGAGCTCGTTTCTTCATAAATTTGTATTTATCCCCAAACAACTTTGGTTTCAAAATACTAGAACTATTGATTTGTGTATAACAGCCCATATCAATCAATTCTTTCACACGCTTTTCATTATTCTCTAATTCATGGTAGCGTTCAATATGAGCAATAACAGGCGTTATACCCAGCATGAGAACATTGCTCAAAGCAGTATGAATTTCTCTGTAAGGGGTAGCCATACTAAACTCAATAAGAGCATAGCGTGTCCCATTGAGACTTGGAATCACTTGCTTCTCTAACTTTTCAAGCACATCATGGGTATAATAAATTTCTGCTCCATAGAGAATAGTCAAGTCTGAAGCTACTTCCTTGGCTAACTCCTTAACCTCTTGAAAGTTTGCCTCTATTTTCTCCTCAGGAGTTTCAAACATCCCTTTTCGTCTATGCGATGTCGATACAATAGTCCTTACCCCTTGCCTATAGGCTTCTGTCAAAAGCGCCTTGCTTTCTTGCTTAGATTTTGGACCATCATCCACACCAAATACAATATGCGAATGAATATCAATCATTTTGCTTTATTTTCCTTCTATCACATCATTGATTGCAGCCTTAACTGACTCTAAACTGCTGTCACTTATTTCCATCATGTAGAGGTTGCTCTCAGGCATAGCATAGGATGGTAAATCCATACGCCCTGTTCCTTTAAGATCTTGCGAATTGATCTTATACGTTCCACCACTCTCAAGTTGGGCATTGACCAGTTTCATCATGGTTTCAAGTGGCATATTGGTTTGAATCGAATCTTGCAACCCTTTTATAATACTGTCATAATTTTTCAAAGCTTCTGTTGAGGTTAACTTTTGCAAAATAGCAACAATTACCTTTTGTTGGTTGCGACCACGATCCCGGTCTCCATCTGCCAAGGAATAACGCTCACGCACAAATCCCAAAGCTTGCTCCGAATCAAGATGAACATTCCCTACGGAATAGAACTTCCCATTTGTATGAGCAGTAAACTCTTGATCATTATAAACATCAACTCCACCAAGGAGATCAATCAATTTCAAGAAAGAGGTGAAATTCAAACGAGCATAATAGTTCAAGTCAATACCGTAAAGATTTTCCAATGTATGAATTGAAGCGTCTACCCCATAAATCCCCGCATGGGTCAACTTATCTTTTTGGTTGTTGCCACCATCTGCAATTGGAACATAAGAATCACGAGGTGTTGTTGTCAAGAGAATCTTTTTCGTTTCGCGATTCACTGTCATAATGATATTGACATCCGAACGAGAAACTGAACTAATTGGACCGTAGGTGTCAATTCCACTAATATAAACGTTGAAACTGTCACCTTTGACATCTTTTGGAGTTTCAACCGTCTTGGTTAATTCTTTGGTATAGATTTTCTTAATTTTTGAAGCATAGTCAGGATATTCCGATTCGATAATGTTTTCAAAAACACTGTTTAGAAGAATCGCTTTCGTATCTCCAGCCAATAAACTCTTATAGGCTGCAAGATAGGAACGACTTTCTTCGACTGTTAATTCCTTATTTTGAGTCGCTTTCAGATCATTCATCAATTGTTGGATATTATCCTTATCCGTCCCAGTAGGCCCCATTACACTGGTTACCTGACTGATATTATCAATTGGACTATCTGCTAACACCGCAATACTCATCGAATAATTTGAGTAATTTGATGTTGCATTCAAACGACTGGTAAAGCCAATGAACTGCCCTACAGCAAAGAGAGAAGTTCCACTGATTAAAATACCAAGCAGTAATAAAATCAGCGTTAGATTCTTAGCTTTCTTGGACCAAATCAAAAAAAAGCACAAAATAGCTAAGACCACAATTAAGACGGCAACTACTATATTCAGATATCGGAAGTCTAGCATATTGTATTTGAAAATCAAAAACAATAAAAAGACTGCTAGTACGGCATAGATAGCTAGCAAACCCCAACTAATCAACATCTTTGTTTTACCCTGACGAGCCCGCTTCGAAAACCTACTCACGATATACCTCTATTATCAATTTTTATTTCATTTTATTATATCATAAAAAATACACTTGTGGGCTAAATCCACTTAGGTGAGGCGTTTTCATCTTATTTCCGAAACATTCCGAAACATTCTTTTGGATTTACAAACAATTACATCAATAAATTTATACTCAATGAAAATCAAAGAGCAAACGAGCCTCAGGTTGCTCAAAACACTGTTTTGAGGTTGTAGATAAGACTGACGAAGTCAGTCACATATATACGGCAAGGCGACGTTGACGCGGTTTGAAGAGATTTTCGAAGAGTATTATAGTAGATTGAAATAAGATATGAACAAATAAATGAGGGAATTTGTAATGGATTGAAGTTAGAAGAGTAGACCATGGTTGCTAAAACATTTCTAGAAATTAATTTTATTTTATTAATTGATTAGTTCGAATCCTACTTCAATCTACCATAAAATAAAAAAACGCATACTATCAGGTATTGAAAAACCTTGATACTATGCATTTTATTTCGAGGGTATTTACTTCATTTTCTCCTGAAATTGAGTTTTTCCCAGCCTATCATTTATTTAACATGATTTTCTGCTTCTTTTTGAGCTTTTTCGATTGCTTTTTTGCTTTCTTGCTCCCATTTAGTCTTGGCTTCTTCATACTGTTTAGTCGTAACAGTATCTTTTTGCAGTTTCATATACTTATAGTTATAACCGTCACCCTTGATACCGACCAATGAGTATCCTCTTGTAAATGGTATCACTTTGGTCACAGAAGCAGTCCCTCCTCCTGACATTGCTGACATAATAAGAGAGTTAGCAATCATCCAAGCCTGAGCTTCAGCATATTTCTCATAGCGTTTGCTTACATCTTTATTTTTACTATCCGCATCTTTGAGCATTTTAGTGTAAGTATCCAAACCTAGGCTAGCAATCTTCGCTTTATCTTCCTTGGCATCTAGACCAAAAATCTTGAGATAGAATCCATCCTCTGCATTGAAAGGATTGAGGTAAGTAGATGGATCCTGATAATCCGCTACCCAACCATCAAAACTTAAATCATAATCTCTTGCATCGGGAGTAGGAGCCAAGAAGGCTACATTATTGTACTCATCTGTAGAGAGTTGCTGAACGTCAATAACAAGATTATCAGCACCTAAAACAGACTCAAGAGTCTGTTTCACAGAATTCATACCAGTCACAGCATTTTTATTTGTCTGATCAACAGCTATATCCAAGTGAATTGGGAAGGTCACACCTTGACTTGCCAAGTCTTTTTTGGCTTCTGCAAATTTTGCTTGGGCTTTTTCTTTGTTAAAATAGGCATCCTGCGCATCTGCTAGATTCATACCTGCCCACTCTGTTCCATAGTTGACCAATTTAGAAGCGACTACTTCTCCAAAGGTCTTGTCTCCAACTTGGACAAATGTAGGAGGAACTAGGGTGTTCCGAAGGGTCTTGCTAGCCGCTTCTTCCCCATTTGACTGGGCAGAATAGGCTGTGCGGTCCAAGGCAAAGTTCACCGCTTGGCGGAAGTTCTTGTTCAAGACAGCTGACTCAGTTGACTTCTTCTGCTCATCTGTCGTTTTAGACGTATGGTTATATACCTTACGGTTGACGTTGAAATTGAAGTACCAAGAAGTCTTGTCCTGCAGGCTATAGACGATATTATCCTTATATTTTTCCTTAGTTTTAGCAAAGTTAGAACTATTTGGATAAACCCCAGCGATAGAATAAGCTCCACTTTCAAAGTTGCGGATGGTCAATTCTTGGTCTGATCCATCAAAGTAAGCCAATTTAACGTGTTCAATTGATACTTTATCATGATCGTAGTAATGCGGATTTTTCACATACTCGATTGATGATTTTGATGTGAAATCTTTTAACAAATAAGGTCCGCTGTAGAGAATGCTATCTGGAGATAGGGTACCAAAATCTTTCCCTTTTGAATTTAGAAACTCTTCGTTTACTGGGAAAAGAATACTGTTGGTTATTTTTGAGTTCCAGTATGGCTCTGGGCGTGTCAAAGTATACTCAACAGTCTGGTCATCGATGGCCTTCACACCAACCTTAGAAAAGTCAGAATCCGCTCCTGTAATATAATCATTCAAACCCTTGATCGAGTTTTGAATCAAGTCAATGGCCTGTGATTTATTATCCACTGCGTACTTAATACCCGTTACAAAATCCTGTGCCTTGACTGGGGCGTACTCTTCACCGTCAGCTGTGAACCATTTGGCATCTTTTCTTAATTTGTAGGTATAAGTCAGACCGTCGTTTGAAACAGACCAGTCTTCTGCCAAAGATGGAACTAGATTCCCGTGGTTGTCATTCTCAAGCAAACCATCAACTAGGTTGGTTATAATTGATGTATTGTCAGCATAGTAGTCTAATAAATAGTTAAATGTAGTTGGATTTCCACTAAAGGTTGATGAGTAAGTTTTTGTATCTGAACCTGATTGCCCGCAAGCAACTAAAAGCAAAGCAACCGTAAAGGTCAGGCCTGCGCTAAGGACACGCTTCTTTGTATTCATCTTCTTTCTCCTTTATGTCAGTTTTTATAACATAAGCTTATTTTACCAAATTAGTGGGGATTTGTAAAGTTAATTGAATTTTGAGAATGAAAGTTTATAAACTCTAGGCATTAAAAAAACAAAGGATTCCTGTCTTTCATACAGTCCTCCCTTATTTTTATACGATTTATTAACTGAAAAACCATTTGTAGAAACGAGCCTAGACTCATTTTACGTGTTTTTCTAAATCCTTTTGATACTGAGCATTCGATTCCAGTTTTTCCTTTTGCCACTTCTTGAGAGCTGCCTCATACTCTTTCGTTGTGACAATATCATTTTGAAGTTCCATTCCTTTAAAAATAAATGGATCCCCTTTGATACCAACTTGTGAATAAGCTTTAGTAAATGGCACAGCACGACTTACCATAGGAGAACCTCCTGAAGACGCCACTGGAATAAGGAGAGAACTATCTGTTACCCAAGCTTGAGCCTTAGCATATTTCTCATAACGTTTATCAAGATTGGTCGTCTCAGAAGCAGCATCGTCCAAGAGCTTCTTGTATTCATCCAAGCCAACTTTCGCCATGACTTCAGGATCCTTGCCCTTTGTTATACCTAGGTGTTTCAAAGCAGAACCCTTCTTAGCATCTAAAATATTGAGATAGGTTGCTGGATCTTGGTAATCTGGTCCCCAACCTGTTCCGTTCAAATCATAATCTTTTTGAGTTGGCACTTTTGCTTGGGAAGTAATACTTTCCTTCTCATTATCTGTCATTTGAAGAACATCTACAATGACATTATCAGAACCAAGCGTTTCTTCAATCGATTGTTTTAATGAATTTGTCTGTTGAACTGCAACTACATCTGTCTGTTCTACTGGTACATCCAAATGAATCGGGAAACTTACTCCCTTGCTTTGCAATTCTGACTTCGCTTTCTCAAATGCTGATTTGGCCTTCGTAGGATTGTAAATTGTATCCTTACCATCTGTGAGAGTTACATCTTTCCACTGTTCTCCATATTTCAGTAGTTCATCCTGAGCCAGCTGTCCGAAGGTCTTCCCTGCTACCTGAACATAATTATCTGGCACTAGACTATTACGAATAATCTTATCCGCACCTTCTTCACCGTTTAATTGGGCTGTATAGGCATGACGATTAAAGGCAAAATTAATCGCTTGACGGAAATTTTTATTCAGCATAGCTTCTTTTGTAGAAAGCTTTTGTCCTTCATCTGTCTTGGCTGTTTTATTATATGATTGACGATTTACATTAAAAGTAAAGTAGTAGCTAGTTGCTTCCTGAGGGCTATAAATAATCTGATCGCCATATTTCTCTTTGGTTGAAGCAAAACTTGAACTATTTGGGAAAAGTCTCGCTGTATTATATGCTCCTGTAGAGAAACTACGGATAAGAGACTCTTGATCTGAACCGTCATAGAATGTTAATTTTACATTATCAACCTTGACATTTTCCTTATCCCAATAGTTAGGATTTTTTTCATACTCAATCACAGATTTAGAAATCAAAGATTTCAAAAAATATGGGCCGTTGTAAAGAATACTTGATGGAGTTGGTGCTCCATAATCCTTACCTGTTGCATTCAAAAATTCTTCATTTACAGGAAGCATGGTTGCTGTTGTTACTTTCGAGTTCCAAAAACTTTCTGGTTTATTAAGGGTATATTCTACCGTATAATCATCAAGAGCTTTAACACCTACAGTTGAGAAATCATTGCTTTCACCACTAACATAGGCCTCCAAGCCTTTGATTGATTTTTCAATCAAAGAAAGACCATCTGACTTACCATCTGCTGCATGTTTCAGACCTGTAACAAAGTCCTGAGCCTTAACTTCTGCATACTCCTCTCCTTCAGAAGTATACCACTTCACTCCCTTACGAAGTTTGTAAGTGTAAGTCAAACCATCGGCTGAAACAGTCCAATCCTCTGCTAAAGACGGAACAAGATTCCCATATTTATCATTCTCTAAAAGACCGTCAACAACATTACCAATCACGTCAGAGGTCGAACTTTTACTCGTAATGCTATAATCTAAGGAAGACGGATCTACTGCATAGACATAAGAAAAACTCCTCGGGGCATCTGCTTTCTTATCGCTTTTCCCACAAGCCGTTAAAAGAAGGGCTGTACTCATCGTTATTCCTGCTCCTAAAATCCACTTTTTAGATTTCATAATCAAACTCCTTTAGTAATATGTTATTTCCACCATTATACTCTATTTTATTCTAAATGCAAGAGCTTTCGACAGATTTTTTAGAAAATTCTAACAGATGTTATTCAAAAACATTTCAGTTGTAGATAGAGCACTCAAATCACATCTTTGAGGTCGGATAAATATCTGACCGAACTAAAGCATATCTACAGCATCCAAGGATGACCTTGTTTGAGAAGTTTTTGAAGAGTACTATAAAAAAGAATCTCAGCCCCAAAAGCTGAAGATTCTCTAGCTTTAGTCAGTCAATTCCACACAGAAAGCATCCCATGGAGCTAAGATTTGTTTTTCAAAAACTTCTTGAGCCACAGTATTTTCAATCAGGACTGATTTAACGTTTCCTTCTACTGCCAAGTCTTGCTCTTCATTGGACAAGTTAGCTACGACTAGGAATCGACGGTCACCATCTTTACGGATATAAGCAAAGACCTTGTCTGCTGTTTCCAATAGTTCAAAGTCAGCTCGAATCAGCCAGCTATTCTTTTTGCGGATTTGAACCAGTTTTTGATAGGTATAGAAAATAGAATCTGGATTTGCCAGTGCTTTTTGAACGTTGATTTCTTGATAGTTTGGATTCACTGCCAACCAAGGTTGACCTGTTGAGAAACCAGCGTTTTTGCTCTCATCCCATTGCATCGGGGTACGGGCATTGTCGCGACCAATGACACGGATACTATCCATAATTTCTTCCATCGGAACGCCTTTTTCAAGAGCTTCACGCGCATAGTTGAGCGATTCAATATCTTCTACTTGGTCAAGCGTCTCAAACGGATAGTTGGTCATCCCAATCTCCTCACCTTGGTAGATATAAGGAGTCCCTCTCATGAGATGAAGCAAAATTGCAAAGGCTTTGGCAGATTTTTCACGGTATTCTTGCTCATTTCCCCAGATAGAAACGATACGAGGAAGGTCATGATTGTTCCAGAAGAGGGAATTCCAGCCGTCCTCAACTCCTAATTCTGTCTGCCATTTGTTGAAAATCTCTTTTAACTTAGCAATATTCAGCTCTTTTTGATAGTGCCATTTAGGTTGACCTTCCTGATACTGAAGACAAATATGTTCAAACTGGAAGACCATAGACAATTCTTGCCCCTTCGGATCAGAGTAGAGCTTGGCAATCTCTGGCGTTGCTCCCCAGGTTTCCCCTACTGTCAAGAGATTCTTATCGCCAAAGGTCGCTTGATTCATCTCCTTGAGATAAGGGTGGAGCATAGGACCATTATTGACTACCTTCTCATCAGGAATTTTCCCAATCATGTCAATGACATCCATACGGAAACCGCCAATGCCTTTATCAATCCAGAAGTTCATCATCTCATAAATTTTCTGACGCAGTTTTTCATTTTCCCAGTTGAGGTCAGGCTGTTTCTTGCTGAAAAAGTGGAGATAGTATTGACCTGACTTTTCATCGTATTCCCAAGCAGAACCACTAAAGATAGAGTCTAGATCGTTGGGTTCATCACGCCAAATATAGTAGTCACGTTCAGGACTATCAGGATTTTCACAGGCTTCGACAAACCAAGCATGTTCATCTGAGGTATGATTAACCACCAAGTCCATGATAATTCGAATATCACGCTTCTTGGCTTCTGCGATCAGTTGATCCATATCCTCCATGGTTCCGAAAATAGCTGCAATCGCTTGATAATCAGCAATATCATAGCCATTATCATCCATAGGACTGTCATAAACAGGAGAAAGCCAAATCGCTGTGATTCCTAACTTAGCTAGATAGTCTAACTTACTGGTAATACCTGGCAAATCGCCAATTCCATCTCCGTTGCTATCCATAAAGCTCTTAGGATAAACTTGATAGACTACGGCATTGTGCCACCATTTTTCTTGCATCTTCTTACCTCATTATTTTAATAATCTATAGTCTATGATAGCGCTTTTCGGAATTTTGTGCAAGCGTTTGCCTAATCTTTTTGATTCCTTTTTTAACTCCATAGTTTCCTAACTTCCAATTTTTTATTATAATAGAGGTCAGAGGTAAAAAAATGAAAAAACAAGCTTTTAGTTCTGAACAATATTTGAATCTACAGCGCGACCATATTTTGGAGCGCATTAATCAATTTGACGGCAAGCTCTACTTGGAGTTTGGTGGCAAAATGTTAGAAGATTTCCACGCTGCTCGTGTCCTTCCTGGTTATGAGCCTGACAACAAAATCAAGCTCTTGCAAGAATTGAAAGAGCAGGTTGAGGTTGTGATTGCTATTAATGCTAGCAACATCGAGCATTCCAAAGCACGTGGTGACTTGGGCATTTCTTATGATCAAGAAGTTCTTCGTTTGATTGATAAATTCAATGAATTAGGGATTTTTGTCGGCTCTGTTGTCATCACACAGTACGCTGGTCAGCCCGCTGCAGATGCCTTCCGCAACCAACTTGAGAAAAACGGGATTGATTCTTATCTTCATTATCCAATCAAAGGATATCCGACGGATATGGACCACATCATTTCTCCAGAAGGTATGGGGAAAAATGACTACATCAAAACCAGTCGCAACTTGATCGTCGTAACCGCTCCTGGACCTGGTTCTGGAAAATTGGCAACTTGTATGTCAAATATGTACCACGACCAAATCAATGGTATCAAGTCTGGTTACGCTAAATTTGAAACCTTCCCAGTTTGGAATCTTCCCCTTCATCACCCTGTCAACTTGGCCTATGAAGCTGCAACTGCAGACCTTGACGATGTCAACATGATTGACCCCTTCCATCTCCAAACCTATGGAGAAACCACTGTCAACTACAACCGTGACATCGAAATTTTCCCAGTGCTCAAGCGCATGTTAGAGCGTATTCTTGGTGAATCTCCATACGCTTCTCCGACAGACATGGGTGTCAACATGGTTGGTTTCGCTATTACAGATAATGAGGCTGCTATCGAAGCTTCTAAACAAGAAATCATCCGCCGTTACTATCAGACTGTTCTTGATTTCAAAGCCGAAAAAGTGGGCGAATCTGCTGTCAAAAAAATTGAGTTGCTTATGAACGACCTCGGTATCACACCTGCAGACCGCAAGGTTGCTGTTGCTGCACGCCAAAAAGCTGAAGAAACTGGCGGACCAGCCCTAGCCCTTGAATTACCAAATGGGGAAATCGTCACAGGTAAGAACTCAGAACTCTTTGGCCCTACAGCCGCTGCTCTTATCAACGCTATCAAGAAATCAGCTAACATTGCCAAGGAAGTAAAACTAATCGAGCCTGAAGTTGTTAAGCCAATCCAAGGTCTTAAAATCGATCATCTCGGTAGCCGCAATCCACGCCTTCATTCAAATGAAATTTTGATTGCACTTGCTATCACAGCTACAGAAAATCCTGATGCTGCTCGTGCTATGGAAGAGCTTGGCAACCTCAAAGGAAGCGAAGCCCACTCAACCATCATCTTGACTGATGAAGACAAGAATGTCCTTCGCAAATTAGGTATCAACGTAACCTTTGACCCTTACTACCAATACGACCGCTTGTATCGTAAATAACGATTTCAACCTCTCCACTCTTGGAGAGGTTTTCTCTCTATCTCAGGAGCCAGCTTTGTGTTATAATGAAAGGAGAAAACTGAAAGGATTTACCATGTCAAAAGAAGTTATTGTTGAAAGTTTTGAACTTGACCACACTATTGTTAAAGCACCCTATGTTCGCTTGGTTGGAGAAGAAACAGGACCAAAAGGAGACATCATCTCCAATTATGATATTCGCTTGGTGCAACCAAACGAAGACTCTATCCCTACTGCTGGTCTTCACACTATCGAGCATCTCTTGGCCAAACTCATCCGTACCCGTATTGACGGCATGATTGACTGTTCACCATTTGGGTGCCGTACAGGCTTCCACATGATTATGTGGGGACGCCATACCAGCGCTGAAATTGCGGCTGTTATCAAGGATTCGCTCAAGGAAATCGCCGAAACTACTACTTGGGAAGATGTCCCAGGGACAACCATCGAATCTTGCGGAAACTACAAGGACCACAGTCTCTTCTCTGCTAAAGAATGGGCAAAACTCATCTTGGAACAAGGAATCTCAGATGATGCCTTTGAGCGTCATGTGATCTAAACGCAGAAGGAACCAGTTTTTTCAGCTGGTTCCTTCTTTTTTATTTTCAAAATTTTGTCTTAGGCTTTTTCACGAATGACCAAAACGCCATCTTCCATATCTGCTTCCAGATGTTTGGTATCTAGGTGATCCAAATGGAAGTCTGTCACCTTATCCCGAATTTCTTGTTCAACCACGCGACGGAGCGGACGAACACCCATGACTTCATCATAGCCTTCTTCTGTAATATAGTCCTTAGCCGCTTGACTGACTACCAAATCAATGTCTTTCTTAGCCAAGGTTTGGTTGACTTCAGCCAACATCAAGTCCACAATCTTAGAAAGATCTTCCTTCGTCAAGTGTGAGAACTCGATAACTGCGTTAAAGCGGTTGAGGAATTCTGGACGGAAGAATGGTTTCAAACGATCCATCAATTCTGGTTTATCCGCATCTTCTGTCAAGTTGGCTTCATAGCCAAATCCAGCATTTGAGGTCGCGATAATGACTGTGTTTTTGAAGTTCACCGTATTTCCTTGACCATCTGTCAAACGACCATCATCCAAGACTTGGAGGAGAAGGGTAATGACTTGAGGGTCAGCCTTTTCAATCTCATCCAAGAGAATGATAGAGTATGGATTGCGACGCACACGTTCTGTTAAGGTATTGCTATTGTCATCATAACCCACATATCCTGCTGTTGTACCGATTAGCTTAGAAACGGCTGTACGGTCGCTGTATTCAGACATATCCAAACGGATGATTGCGTCCTTGGTTCCAAACATATCTAGCGCCAATTGCTTAGCAAGTTCTGTCTTACCAACCCCAGTTGGACCTACAAAGAGGAAGCTACCGATTGGGCGATTGCCTTCATCAAAACCAGCACGGTTACGACGGATAGCACGAGCGACAGCTTCAACTGCCTTATCTTGACCGATCACCTTGTCTTGCAAGCGATGAGCCATATCTTTCAAACGTTCGATGTCCGATGCTCCCATTTGTGACACTGGAATACCGGTCATTCGTTCTACAGATTCAGCCACATCGTTGACACTTGCAGTCACCTTCATATCTTCTGTGTGGTTTTCAATTTTCTTTTCCAATTCTGCAATGCGTGTTTTATAGTTTAGAGCTGCTTCAAAATCTTCTGCCTCAACTGCTTTTTCTTGCTTGTCTTTTTCTACCTCTATTTCACGTTCAACAGCATGCACATCTGTTACAGGATGCTGAGCTGCCAAGTGAGCTGCCGTTACATCGACAAGGTCGATAGCCTTATCTGGCAAGCTACGTTGAGGAATGTACTGAACAGAATAATCCACTGCTGCTTTCAAGACTTCATCTGGCAAGATGACATTGTGGTGTTGTTGATAGAGGTCACGAATTCCTTGAAGGATTTTAAAAGTATCCTCTGCTGAAGGAGCATTGACCTTCACTTCGTTGAAACGACGAGCAAGAGCAGCATTCTTCAAGATGGTGTTACGGTATTCGTCTTGAGTTGTCGCTCCAATAACGGTCAATTCTCCACGAGAGAGGGCCGGCTTGAGAATATCCGCAAGCCCTTTAGAACCACTATCTCCACCAGTGCTACCAGCACCGAGAATTTGGTGAATTTCATCAAAGAAGAGAATGATATTTCCCGCTTCTTTTACTTCATTGACTAAGTTTTGAACGTTTTCTTCAAAGCTACCACGGTATTGAGTACCAGCCTCAAGACCTGAAATATCAATGGAAATAATTTCCTTATTCTTGATGGCAGCTGGAACATCACCGTTCACAATGGCTTGTGCCAAGCCTTCGACAACGGCTGTCTTACCAACACCTGCGTCTCCGACTAAAACAGGATTGTTCTTGGTACGGCGTGAAAGAATTTCAGATGTTTCTTGAATTTCCTTGTTTCGTCCGATAACAGGATCCAACTTGCCCTCACGCGCTTCTGCTGTCAAGTTTCGACCCAGTTTAGCAAGGACACCATCTTGTTTCATACCTGAAACCTGTTGTGGCATTTGTCCATCAGCTTCTGCATTTCCTGGTAATTGACCTGTCGCACGATAGTGAGCAAATTCCTCAGGTGTGACTTCACGTCCATTAATCAAGTAACGACGATTTTCAGAACTGTATCCTCGCATACCACCCATCAATTGGTTAAATAAATCATCCATGTTGTTAAAATTATTAAAGTTGTTGTTCATATTCTTTACCTCTTTTTATTTACTTAGTTATGATCACTGATATTGACTATCTTTGACCTTTGTTTTAAAAAATTTAGATTAGCTAAATGGCTACTCTAGGTACTATTTCTGGTTTTTCTTTTTCAAGCAGGAGTAGACTATCTTTACTTCTGAAGATTTCTAGATTAAACATAGACCCACCTCTTTCTATTTTACTTTAAATAAGTGTTCTAGTAAGGCTTTCATTTACCTTACGTTCATAATATACTACATTAGTCAGAAAAGGTCAAGAATTTTGACTTTAATTGACCAATATTTTTTAGAATGCAAAAACACCCTGAAACGTCAGGGTGCCATTCTTACATCAAATATAAAATTGCTAGGGTCAGAAGACTTGCTAGAAGTCCCACTCCCCAAAAGAAGAAGTCAACCTTCCACTCGCTCCAAGGATTTCCTTTACCAGACAATCCTCCAAGCTCAAAATGGTGATGCACAGGTGTCATACGGAAAATACGTTTGCCACCTGTCAGTTTGAAGTAACTTACTTGCATCATGACTGAAGTTGTTTCAAAGACATAAATAATTCCGATAACTAAGAGAGTCCATTCTTGGTGGAGAGCCATAGAGATTGCTGCTAGCATTCCACCGAGAGCTAAACTTCCCACATCCCCCATAAAGACCTTAGCAGGCTTGTGATTAAAGACGAAGAAACCGAGCAAACCACCAATCATGGCTAGAATCACCAGAAGAATATCCATCTGACCTTGCACATAGGCAATAACTCCATAAGCAGACAAGCTAATCACAACTGAAATACTAGCCAGACCATCAATTCCGTCTGTCAAGTTTACTGCGTTTGAAAAACCGACTAGCCAGAAAAGAGCGAAGACAATATAGAAAATCCCTAGATGCACTTGGTAACCAAAGACAGAAAGCATATCGCCACCGCGCTCATAGAAAAGGTAGAAAATGACGCCACCTAGAAGCTGAAGAGCCAATTTCTGTTTGGGATTAAGGCCCTCATTGATTTTACGAAAGACCTTGAGAAAGTCATCTAAAAATCCGATTAAGCCATAAAGAACCAAGATGAATAAAATCATGCCGACATTATTGCTGAGTTGGTTACTGAATAAGGCAAGAAAGAAAGCAACCAAAACAGAAGCTATTAAGAAAACCAAGCCTCCCATTGTGGGCGTGCCAGCTTTTGCCTGATGCTGCTTGACATCCTCATGCATCTGCTGGCCTGTAATTTGCGCCTTTCTATAAAATTGGATAAAGGCCGGAATTCCTACCAAAGTTAGTAAAAATGTCACAATTCCAGCACTGATGGAAATAAACATATTAGTCTCCTAAAGTTAATTTAATTTTTTTAATGTTTTTGATAGCTGTATTAGTCCGAACATCCTGCTTCTGAACGACGGAACCTGAACCTTCAAATTCCAGCTCGATATCCAACCATTTAGCAAAGGTCTCGGCAGTCTCTTTTTTCCAGCCATACATGTCTGGAATTTCTTCTACCTTATCCGATAAAAGGAGAACTTGTTGGTTTGGTGCAAGATTAGTCCCTTCTTCTACAGAAGTCTCTTTAATCTTTGTTCCAGTACCTACAACGATTGGTTGCACAATATTTCGGCGTAAGGCTTCCGCCAAATCACCAGGTGAAATATCCTTGATGCTAGGCATTGCATAAGAAGATTCTGTCGTAACTTTATCTAAATTTTTGGCTGGAGATTGAAGATTGAGAGATTCTTTCATAGCTGAAGCCCGCTCCAAGATTGGGGTGGCAAATTCTCCCAACTGGATACCTGAATAATGCTCAGGCTGTTGAACCGTTACATACAAGATAAAATCAGGATTTTCAGCAGGATTCATAGTCACAACTGAGAAAATATAATTGGTAGAACCAACCAAGTATCCTCCATTTTTCTCATCAGCGATTTGAGCCGTACCGGATTTAACTGCTACATTTTGTCCAGGAACTGTTATAATTGGCTTTCCTGTGTAGTGATTATACATAGTTCCATATAGAGGGTCCGTCCCAACTAAGATCATGTGATTTCGAGTTGTGCTTGCTGTCTCTTTGGAAACAGGATTTCCTACTATTTCTTTTTGTGACTTACGTACAGACTGATTGTTAGTATCATAAATAGCACTTATAAATTTTGGCTCCAGCATAACTCCATCATTAGCAATAGCTGTAAAGGCACGAAGCATTTGTGTTTGTGTCACTGAAATTCCTTGCCCAAATGAGCTTTGAGCAATACTAACAATATTATCAGCTGGAAGTTGACCAGCGTATTCATCTGTCAAGCCAAAGCGAGTTGGGACCCCAAATTTAAAGCGGTTTAGATAATCCAACCAAGTAGCATCTCCCATTTTTTGTTCAAGTAGACTCATTGCAACATTACTGGAGTGAGCGAAACCTTGTGAGAAAGTCATCATCCCACCAGTCGTCAAACCATCATTAACATCCCAATCTCGAGTCGTCGCATCCGCTATTTTAAATTCACTGCTATTGAAGTATTCTCCACTTGGGAAGGTATTATTATCAATAGAAGAAGCTAACGTCATAACCTTCATGGCTGATCCTGGTTCATAGTTACTTTGATAAAGAATATCACGCCAAACAAAGTCCTCAGTGATTCCTTCTTTAGTATCTGCATTAAAGGTAGGTCGTTGGGTGGTAGCGAGGATTTCACCGGTCTTTGCACTGACCAAGGTCGCGGTCATATACTTACCTTTTACTTTTTCTAGAAAGGCATCCATCTGAGTTTCCATGAAAGATTGTAGCGGACTAGACAATGTTGTATAAACATCCTTGCCATCCACAGTTTGTTGCGATACCAGTTCTGTACCTGGTACGATATTTCCTACACGGTCTTTTTCATAGGTAATAATACCGTCTGTCCCAGCAAGAATGGTATTTAAAGAACTCTCCAAACCAGAAGTCCCTAACAAACTCTTACTACCATCCTCATTTTCATGAAGTTGGGCTAAGCCAATAAAGCTAGAAGCAAATTGTCCATTTGGATAGCTTCTGTTAGGGCTAGTTGTAAAGTCAATCCCTTCCACACTAGCATCTTTCAAATCTTTTTTAATAGCCATCATATTGGCATAGGTAATCCCATTTCCTTTTGCTCCAAAGGAAACTTGGGTCAGATTTGGTTGGGCTAATTGCTCTTTCACATAAGCTTCATCCATGTCCAAATACTTATGGAAGATTTCAGCTACCTTATTAAACTGCGAATCCTCTACATAAAGAATTTTTCCCGTTGCTGACTTGTATTTTTTATCAATAACAGCATATACGTTATAGGAGGTCGCATCTTCAGCGATGGGTACTCCATTACGATCATAGATGGTTCCACGCTTAGCAGGAACTGTGCGAGTTGTTTGGTGAACTTTCTTAGCTTCTTTTACTAGGTTCGCTCCAAACTTACTACCACTCCCGATAATAACAGCAAAATTGACCAAAAAGATAGCGAAAAGTACGACAGCTAACAAACTGATGTACTTGCCGACTATTCTACGGTTTTCTGCTGGAGATTTACGATTTCTTATCGCAAATCGGGTTATTTTTTCTGTCCATTTCATATCTTACTCCGCTGTTCGGATATTTTCGTTATTCAATTTCAAATCTTTTTTATCTGCAATCTCTTTCAAGCGCTCTGAACGAATCAATTCATTCACTTCCTGCTTGGCATCGTCCAGCTCTGTCTTCTTCTCCTCTATCTGCGCATTGATTTTTGTCAAATCACTTTGCACTTGCAAGAGTCGTGTCTGCATAAAAATAATACTCACTGCTAAAACGAGAGCCGTAAAAGCGATGGAAAGATAAAAAGCCTTCTCCACACGGGAGAATTTTTTTATACGACTCTGCAAGAATTGACTGGTTGTTTCTTTTTTATCTACCATTTTTTCCTCTTACTTGTGAATTTTTCTGGCCACGCGCAACTTAGCTGAGTGCGAGCGGTTATTGGCTTCTAATTCTTCTGCACTTGGCAAGATTGGCTTACGGGACACCAATTCCATCTTGGGCTTGAGGTCATCTGGGATGAAGGGCAAACCTTTTGGAACTTCCACCGTTGAAGCTTCCTTGAACAATTGCTTGGTCAAGCGGTCTTCTAGTGAATGAAAGGTAATCACTGAAATTCTACCATCCAGAGCCAACATGTCCATAGCCTGCTGGATAGATTCATCTGCCGCCCCCAGTTCATCATTGACTTCAATTCGAATAGCCTGGAAAATCTGCTTGGCAGGATGGCCCTTCTTCTTGAGCTCCTTGGCAGGTTTGGCCGACTTGATAATTTCAGCTAACTCAGTCGTTGTCTCGATTGGCTTGACTTCACGTGCTTGTTCAATCTTACGTGCAATCTGTTTAGAGAATTTGTCCTCGCCATATTTGAAGAAAATTCGAACCAAGTCATGATAGTCATAGTGGTTCACCACTTCATAAGCTGTCAGACTAGCTTCCTGATTCATCCGCATGTCCAGTGGCGCATCCTTTTTATAAGAAAAACCACGCTCACGCTGGTCCAGCTGAGGACTAGACACTCCCAAGTCATAACAAATTCCATCAATTTCCTGAACACCAGCTTCGCGCAAACGTGCCTGTAAATGACGGAAGTTATCCTTGATAAAGGTCACCATTCCCTTTTCAATGTAAGGTGCCAAACGTTCTTGCGCATTGTCAATGGCATTCTGGTCCTGGTCAAAAGCATAGAGATGGCCTTTTTCACTTAATTTACTTAATAAATATTCGCTGTGGCCTGCTCCACCCAAAGTCGCATCAACGTAGATACCGTCAGGCTTTACGTCGAGCATATCAATCGTTTCGTGGAGTAAGACCGTTACATGATGAAATTCTTTTGTCATATCTTATCTATTTTACCACAAATCTGACCAGCTTGCACTAGTCAGACAAATAGGCCAAAAACAAGTAAGATTTCTTTAAGAAATATGTCAAATATGTTTGACATTCGCTCTATAGAAGAATATAATATAGTCAAATATATACGACATAAATCAGAAAGGAGAACAGATGAATCGTGTGAAAGAATTTCGCAAGGAACTGGGCATTTCCCAGCTCGAACTCGCCAAGGATATCGGTGTCTCGAGACAAACCATCAATATGATTGAGAACGACAAGTACAATCCAACCCTGGAACTCTGTCTCAATCTCGCCCGCAGCCTCCAAACTGACCTCAACAGTCTCTTTTGGGAGGATAATTTTTAAAAAAGGAGCCAACTCAACTTATGAAAAAAGAAACCTTCACTGAAAAACTGATCAAACGCACATACGGTATTTCTGGTCCCCTTGACGAATACAAACGGCGTGAGGCCGATCGTATTGGGAACCAAGTCTTTATCGTCCTCTTTTATCTGATGATTTTCGGAAATCTTATTCCACTCCTTCTGGCCTATAAATACCCTCAAGAAGTGGCTCTAATCTATCCTCCTCTGATTTTAGTGATTGCCCTCATCGCTGCTGGCTATGTCACCTACCAAATGAAAAAAACAGGGATTACAGCTATTGATCCAGATATGCTGAGTGAGAAAGAAAGTAAGCAACTACATTACCCTGGTCTGAAAGCAGGTTTGTTCTTTGGTCTATGGATGTTTTTTATAACTCCTCTTCTAAGTATACTCATAGGCGAAAGTCCGGACTATTTTAATTCTCTTCTCACTATAAGAAATGGTGTATCAAGCATTCTCGGTTCTATTTTCTTCGGAGCGAGCATACAGTTCCTCATCTCCCGTCGCATTGCAAAAGCCAAGAAAAATCAAGATAATGATTAGGAGGTGCCCTATGAAAAAAGAAAAGAAACAGTTACGTTATCCTGGTCTGAAAGCAGGTTCGATTTATGGAACAGTGATATTTTTTATAATTCCACTCATTGATACCCTAACAAGTGAAAATCCAAATTTTATCACTTCTCTTCTAAATACAAAACATATTTTTAAAACTATACTGGGAGCTTTCTTTTTCGGAGTGATGATACATATTGTCGACTCACTTCGTATTGCAAGAGCTAAAAAAGACCAGGATTAAGAGGTGCCCTATGAAATCATTACTAACTTTACTTACCTATCATCTTTTGTTCAGTTCTCTGCTCATCTTCATCATCGTTTCAGGGAACTTAATCAGAGAGATATTCCTCGTGCTAGTCTTTGTTCCAGCCCTTAACAAAGGACTGACTTATCTAAAGATTGACTCCCAAAAAACACGCATACTCAACTTAGCACTATGCTTTATGATTCTATCTTTACCACAACTGATGCTCATCTCAAGCGATTGGAAATATTATTTACTGCTGACTATCGCTAGCCTTTCTTCTATCACTTATCTTTATTATCTCTATCAATTCGTAAAAGAAAATCAGTAAAACCGCTCATTTAGGAGGTTACTAGCATGAAAAAAGATGACTTCACCACTCGCCTACTTCGAAATCTCTTTCATATCCAAGGCCCTTTTGATGAATGTCGGCAAGAGATTATCTACAAAGCTTGTGCCCGTTCCATGGTCCAAATCGTTTATTCTTCCTTCTTCCTCTTCTTGTTTTATCTGTTATTTGGACGCTTCATAGAGGTGGTTCGCTATGCCATGCCCTACGTATACTCTGGACTCATTTTTTTCATTACTTTAAAAACTCAAAGATCCGTCAAAGAACTCCATCTGGAAAAAGATGACAAGTCAGAAATCATCCTAAAAACCTACAGCAAAGCCCAAATCAAATTTCGAAGCTGGATTGTGTTTATCGGTATTCAGATTGGCCTCTTTACCCTACTCATCTTTCATAAAGTCTTCGTTCAGCAGATGTCCCTTCCAGATTTTGGGAAGTTGCTCATGCAATTCGATAAAAGTGTTCCTTTCCTGATGTATGGCCTGATTATCGGTAGTATTTTCGGAACCCTGACCTACGGATTTCTATCACTACAGGAGGAGAAAACTCCTAAAAATACCAAACAGAAGGAGAAAAGCAAGCAATGACTTCATTATACGATTTTTCAGTCTTGAACCAAGACCATCAAGAAACTCCACTAGAGACCTATCGTGGTAAGATTCTCTTGGTTGTCAACACTGCTACTGGATGTGGTTTAACGCCCCAGTACCAAGGACTTCAAGAACTCTATGATCGCTATCAAAAACAAGGTTTTGAGATTTTAGACTTCCCTTGCAATCAATTTATGGGACAAGCACCAGGTAGCGCAGAGGAAATCAATAGTTTCTGTAGTCTACACTATCAAACTACTTTTCCTCGTTTTGCCAAGATCAAAGTCAACGGTAAGGAGGCAGATCCCCTCTATGTTTGGTTGAAAGACCAGAAATCTGGCCCACTAGGAAAACGAATTGAATGGAATTTCGCTAAATTTCTTATCGGTCGAGACGGGCAGGTATTTGAACGCTTCTCTTCAAAAACAGACCCACAACAAATTGAAGAGGCGATACGAAAATTACTCTGATTTTTTGAATACATCCTTTCATTTAGTTTAATTTTTGAAAGAATGTATTTTTTCTTTAAAAAGCAAGTGAATTTCTTTAAGTTAGATTGATTTTCTTACATTTCTCTATTGCATTTCTTGAAATAATTTAGTATATTTGTTATATTAAGGATTTTGGGTCATTTTAAAGATTAAGATGGCAATTTAAATTTTTTTATCTTAAGATGAAAGCGCTTAAATAGGAGGAAGGTTATACTCAAACTATTGAACAAATCAACTATCATTAAAGAAAATCGTTTCCAAGTCATACTTGGGCTCAGACAGTAGCTG
>NZ_CAUQCJ010000013.1:0-42228 GCF_963516515.1 uncultured Streptococcus sp.
TGAAGTAATAGCTACTTGAGTCCTGTGGGCTATAAGTGATTTTATCTCCGTATTGCTCTAAAGTTGAAGCAAAGTTTGAGCTACTTGGGAAGAGGCGGGCTGTCGTATAGGCACCAGAAGAGAAGCTTCGAATCAAGGATTCCTGATCAGAACCATCATAGTAGGTCAATTTAATCTTCTCGATTTTTACATTTTCTTTATCCCAGTAGTTTGGATTTTTCTCATATTCGATTAACGATTTAGAAGTCAAGGTCTTCAAGAAATAAGGACCATTATAGAGAATTCCCGCTGGAGTAACTGCTCCATAATCTTTACCTGATGCCTTCAAAAACTCTTCATTTACAGGCAACATCGTCGCTGTTGTAACTTTAGAATTCCAAAAACTTTCTGGTTTGTTTAGGGTATATTCAACTGTATAATCGTCCAAGGCCTTGACACCAACTGTAGAGAAATCATTGGTTTCACCAGTCATGTAGGCATCTAATCCCTTGATTGAATTCTGGATGAGAGAGACACCGTCTGACTTGCCATCAGCTACGTGTTTTAGCCCTGTCACAAAGTCATGGGCTGTTACTTCTGCATATTCTTCACCCTCAGAAGTGTACCATTTCACTCCTTTACGAAGTTTATAAGTATAAGTCAAACCATCTTTGGACACAGACCAATCTTCAGCCAAGGAAGGAACAACATTTCCGTATTGGTCATTTTCCATCAAGCCATCGATAACATTTCCAATAACGTCTGTCGTCGATGTCCGAGTCGCTATACTGTAGTCCAATGATGCTGGATCTACTGCATAGACATAAGAAAATGTTGTCGGTGCATCTGCTTCTTTATCAGCTTTTCCACAAGCCACTAAAATAGCTGTCGTGCTCAGGACCACTCCTGCTGTTAAGAGCCACTTTTTCGATTTCATAAAAATCTCCTTTTGTTTATTTTAATCTACTTTCACAATCCAACCTTCTGGCGCTTCAATATCACCAAACTGAATACCTGTCAATTCATCATAGAGTTTACGAGTCACAGGGCCAACTTCTGTTTCACTATAGAATACATGGAAATCATCACCGTGTTGAATTCCACCAATTGGCGAAATAACTGCTGCTGTACCACAGGCACCTGCCTCTACAAAACGGTCCAGCTTATCAATTGGGACATCACCCTCAATAGGAGTCAAGCCCAAGCGGTGTTCTGCCAAATAAAGCAAAGAATACTTGGTAATAGATGGCAAAATAGATGGACTCAATGGTGTTACAAATTCATTATCAGCTGTAATTCCAAAGAAGTTAGCTGAACCGACTTCTTCAATCTTTGTATGAGTTGATGGGTCTAGGTAGATAACATCTGAGAAATGACGTGACTTGGCCAATTTCCCTGGCAAGAGACTGGCAGCATAGTTCCCACCAACCTTAGCCGCACCTGTACCATTTGGCGCTGCACGGTCGTATTCATCCTGAATCAAGAAGTTAGTTGGAACCAAACCACCTTTAAAGTAATTTCCAACTGGCATAGCAAAGATAGTAAAAATATACTCCTCTGCTGGTTTTACCCCGATGATATCTCCAACACCAATCAAAAGTGGACGAAGATAAAGGGTTCCACCTGTTCCATATGGTGGTACGTATTCTTCATTGGCGCGGACAACTGCCTTACAAGCTTCTACAAACATGTCTGTCGGAACTTGTGGCATCAAGAGACGGTCACAAGTCCGTTGCAGACGTTTAGCATTTTCATCAGGACGGAAAAGTTGAACACTACCATCCTTAGTACGATAAGCTTTCAAACCTTCAAATGCTTGTTGTCCATAGTGAAGACTTGGAGAAGACTCTGAAATATGCAAAGTTGCATCCTCTGTAAGCTCTCCTTGATCCCATTGTCCATTTTTAAAATGAGCAATATAGCGATAAGGTAATTTCATATAGGAGAAACCAAGGTTTTCCCAATCAATCGTTACTGTCATATTCCACTCCTTATTCTAAAAACCTATTTCTTTTATTCTACACTATTTTTCTAAAATAGCAAGTATATTTTGTAATTTTCAGAAAATTTCTTCAATAAAAAGAACCAGCTCTGAGAACTGATTCCTTTTACAAGTGAAAAATTAGTTATTTTCAACTTTTTCATCGTATTTTGGTCTGATTGTTGTACCTGAGTTAATAATTGTACGTTTTTGAACAAGAGGAAGGTCTGTGCGATTGTAAACTGTACGCCATGGTTCCCAAACAAGCCCTGTTTTTTCTTGAATCTTCACGCGAATATTGCGCACATTTCCTCTAAATTGAATTTCCGTTTGGAAACCAGCTGTTCTACTTTTACCATTATCTTCCCATTGACGTGAGCGGATGCTTTCGATGCCATCCTTGTCATAAGTTACTTCATCCCAGTAAACATAGTAACGAGCGATATAGGCTCCCTTATGATGTAAATTGAGGAAACCATTTTTGTATGAAGTGACTTTCGTTTCAATGTAGTCTGTATTGCTTTGAATTGTGGCCACTTGATTATCTTTCAAGAATGCAGTCTTATAAGAAATTGGAACAGCAGGGTTTTGTGTACTGAAAGTAGCTCCTTCTTGAATCAAACTCTTCAAATCTTCTACTGTACCTGTCACAACACGTCCAGCTCTATCAGCATTTCCACCTACGATTGAAACTGTTACCTTGGTATCCTTCAAGACACGCGCCCATTCAGATTCGGCTTTAATCGGTACTCCCTTAATTACAGCATCGATAGCTGCTTTCAATTCTGTACTCTTGCTTGTTGTTTCAAATTTGACATACATTTGACGTCCGTATGAAACACTTGACACGTATACAGGAGGTGTTTTTTCATCAATTCCACGTGCTTTCAATTGATCAACCGTTACTCCTGGAGCAAATACATCTGATGGATTTTTTGGAGCATCAAAGTTAGCAGTATAGTAAATTTGTTTAAAATCGACGACCTCAATTTGTTTCTCACCCTTGTTCACAGCCTCAAAGTCAAATTTTAAGTTCGCTCCTACTTTTTCAAAATCACTTCCAAATTTTGCTTTCAATTGATTCATACTATAAGCAGAAGTTGATTCGTATTGCATACGTGCTGGAGTAGCGTTTTTCGCAGCATACTTTTCATGCCAACGATTTAACAAGGTATTCACACCTTCTTGCATACCACTTACAGTTGGATTAGCATCTACATAGCTATCTCCGCCTACCATTCCTGGTAAATCAACACTAATTCTACCTTTACTACGATCTAAACTAATTTGTTGTGGTTTATTTTCTAGAAGGTCTTGATTTACTTTAAACAAAGCACCTAGGTAAATATCCCCATTGCTATTAATGGCAACATCAGAAGAACCATTGGAAAGACTCTTCTTCACTTTCTCTACAACCACAAACTCATTTCCTTGTTGCTTTGTGCTTGTATTCGTGTAATTTTCTATCGCCTCACCCCGTCTAGTTAAAATATCTGTTTTATCATAATTCAAATCAAACAAATAGTGATTGAGTTCAGCAGTAAAATCTGTTTTTGCTTTACTTTCTAGTTTAGTGTTAGTCGCTGCTTTTTCTTTTGCAGAGCGATACACTTCGACTTCTGCCAAACTAAGAGGAGTTTTGGTGTTATTTAGTTCAATTTTAACATATTGCGCATTAAATCCAGAAAATTGAACATCAATCATTGGCTGATTATTTAAACTATCAATGTGTTGACGAGTTAGTTCATTTCCAGCTTTATCCAACAAAATAACATCAAAATTAGATAAACGCTTTGCTACATTCCCATCTCCACGATTGTAGATACGAACAGTTCCTACTGATTCTTCTTTCTCTAAATCAACTTTCCACCAAGAATGATCTTGAAAATCTGTATGGGTAACGGAACGGTGGCTCCATGCGTTATCACGATTGTCGTCAACCGCTCTAGACGCTTCTCCTCCATAAGCAATTGAACTCTGACTTGCAGGTTTGTGAGCAGCAATGTTTTCACCAGAAACTGCAGCCACACTTAACTCTGTAGCTTTTACTACATTTGATTGAAAAATTAGTCCAGAACCTAGTAAAAATGTTGCAATTGCAACGCCACATACTCCAATACTACGCTTACTAATCCCTTTATTTTTAATCATACAAAACTCCTTTAGCATAAAAACTATACTTAATTCGCTATTATTATAGCAAAAACACAGATATTAATCAATCGTTTTCTTAAAAAAGCTAGTATTTTTTATTAGGTCAACTTATATATTCACTAACACATTAACATATAAATATTCAAAAACCGAGTGGTCTATACCAATAAAGACAAGAAAACGACCAGGCTTACGTCCCTATCAGTTGGGAATCAGCACTGTTCGTTTTTGTATATATAATCAAATTCAACTCTTAAATCTATAACTTAAGAAATTTCCTAATGAAAAGCTTTTCATTGTTTTTATCATTTCTTAGATTCGAATTCTGTATAAGCTTCCTGAAGATAAGCCTCAAAAACTTCTTCATCTGAAATCGTGTCAGAGATGAAGCTACCGTTGCTAGTTCGTTCTGACAAATTCAAGTCTTGCAATCGGCTTTCATAGATTGTTCCTTTGTTGGATTGGACAAGCAGAATTTGATCATTTTCTTCTACTTCCGTACTAAAGAGGTCACCAACGAAGCCTTGCTCTGCAACTGCACCTGCCAAGAAAACTCGATGTGGTTTATTTTTTAATTCACGTAAAACTTGTAATCCTCGTTTGGCACGGCTGGTTGCTGGAATTTCCTCAATAGAAACACGTTTCAAGCTACCACGCTGAGTCAAGAGGTAGAAGGATGAGGTATTACAAATAAAGGCAGATTGGAGGGCATCATCTTCTTTCAGGTTCATAGCCTTGACACCTGCAGCCTTGGCACCCACAACTGGAACCTCTTCTATGTTAAAGCGCAGGGCATAACCGTTTCGACTTATCAAGAGAACATCATCTAGTTTAATTGGAGCCACTGCTACAATATGGTCTGTCTCGTCTTTGAGCTTAGCATACTTAACTGACTTAGACCTATAGGTCCGCCATGGAGTGAACTCTTTTCGCTCTACACGCTTGATTTGACCTAGACGAGTGGCTGCAAAATAGGTTGTCCCATCATCAAACTGATCCACGACTTCCACATAAAGGATTTCTTCGTTCGTTTCAAAGTTTGTAATGGTCTGGCTCAGATGCTCTCCGATGTCCTTCCAGCGAATATCTGCCAATTCATGGATTGGTCTGTAGATGACATTTCCAAGACTTGTGAACATCAAAAGATGCTGTGTTGTCTTGGCAGCTTGTACAAAGATCAAACGGTCATCATCACGCTTGCCAATTTCTTCCAAGGTGGAGGCTGCAAAGGAACGTGGGCTGGTACGCTTGATATAACCTGCCTTGGTCACGCTGACATAGGTATCTTCCTCGGCAATAAGACTAGCTGTATCAATCTCGATTGCTTTCGCAGTGTCTTCTAAAGAACTCAAACGTGGAGTCGCAAATTTCTTCTTAACCTCACGGAGTTCCTTCTTCATGAGATTGTACATGGTACGTTCATCACCGATAATAGCCGCAAGCATGGCAATCTTTTCACGAAGTTCTGCTTCTTCCTCCTGCAAGACAACCACGTCTGTATTAGTCAAACGGTAAAGCTGTAAGGTCACGATGGCCTCAGCCTGCTCCTCTGTAAATTCATAGCTGACCTTGAGGTTTTCCTTGGCGTCAGCCTTATTCTCAGAAGCACGGATAAGGGCAATGACTTCATCCAAAATCGAAATCACTCGAATCAAACCTTCGACGATATGGAGACGTTTCTCAGCCTTTTCCTTGTCAAAGCGGGAACGAGCCAAAATCACTTCACGACGGTGAGCAATATAGCTAGACAAGATTGGGACAATTCCAACTTGACGGGGTGTGAAATTGTCAATCGCCACCATGTTAAAGTTGTAATTGATTTGTAGGTCAGTATATTTGAATAGATAATTGAGAACAAGCTCCGTATTGGCGTCTTTCTTTAGTTCGATAGCAATGCGAAGACCGTCACGGTCAGACTCATCACGAACCTCAGCGATACCTGCCACCTTGTTATTGACACGAACTTCATCGATTTTCTTGACTAAGTTAGCCTTATTAATCTCATAGGGAATCTCAGTGATAACGATTTGTTCCTTACCACCTTTTAGCTTTTCAATCTCCGTCTTGGAACGAACAACCACGCGCCCTTTCCCAGTTTCATAGGCCTTCTTAATTTCATCACGACCCTGAATAATTCCTCCAGTTGGAAAATCTGGCCCAGGCAAGAATTCCATGAGTTTTTCAACTTTGGCCGTTGGATGGTCAATCATGTAAACCGCCGCATCAATGACCTCAGCCAAATTATGCGGTGGAATATCTGTGGCATAACCAGCTGAAATCCCAGTCGAACCATTGACTAAAAGATTTGGGAAAGCTGCTGGCAAGACTGTCGGCTCTTTCTCGGTATCGTCAAAGTTCCAAGCAAAAGGAACTGTCTTTTTCTCGATATCTTGAAGAAGGTAGCCTGCAATTTCAGACAAACGCGCCTCAGTATAACGCATAGCCGCAGGCGGATCTCCGTCCATAGAACCGTTATTACCGTGCATTTCAACTAGAATCTCACGATTCTTCCAGTCCTGTGACATACGAACCATGGCATCATAGATAGAAGAATCCCCGTGTGGATGGAAATTCCCCATGATATTCCCGACAGACTTGGCCGACTTACGGTAGCTCTTGTCAAAGGTATTGCCATCCTTATTCATCGAATAAAGAATACGGCGCTGAACCGGCTTCAAGCCATCACGAATGTCTGGCAAAGCCCGGTCTTGAATAATGTACTTGGAGTAGCGACCAAAGCGCTCTCCCATAATGTCCTCCAGGGACATATTTTGAATGTTAGACATAAGATACAAAGGGACGATTCGGCTTTCCGAAAATTTCTGTAGAAAAATGGGAAATCGATGCAAGGATTCAACGAACCCAAGGCGATTTCTCTTTTTTCCTAAGTATCAATCCCGTGTTCGGTTACTATTAAGTAACCAAACTATCCTTTCTGTAGTTTAAAGTTTTAAAATTTATTGATTAGGTTAGTATTAAGGAATTTCACACAGCATTTAGAGCGTGTTCAACTCCTTTCTAAGAATGGAGTGTAAATATTATGAAAAAAATATAGGGTGAGTGAATTTCATCCAATTCCTGTATCATCACTTCCACTTGAAATGTCTATTTTACAAATCCTCGCTTATACTTGATATGACTGGCGATATTGCTATCAACATCTTTCTTATCCCAAAGTTGGAGTTCCCATGGGTAATAAAAATTACTCTTATTTTTAAAATAGATATGAATACCGACATAGCCATCTTTATCACGTAAATACCAGTTTTTTAGTCCGTACAACTCTTGCCAATCATCTAATTTCTCCATGACTTGCGCTATTTCTTTGGAACTTAAAATCATACGAGCACCAAAAATATCATTAAGAATGGAATTCACAGGATAGCCCTCTTGACGCTCTGAAAAACGTGTAATTTTATCTAAAATAGACTCAGAAGTCTTGACACGATAAACATAGGCAATATCTTGGACATCTGCCTTCATCAGATAGTCATTAATCGACTCATGTAAATTCAGACGGTAGGACAAAATCGCTTTCGTCGGAACTTTTGAAAAGGTATGCTTGAGATTGATTTTTTTCACCTTACCCGTTTCAAAATAATCTTTAGAATATTCTCGATGAATACGATTAATCTCTGTAATGAGGCGTTCCACTTTTTCAATCATGAGTCTCCTCCTCTCGCTTTTTCATTTTTCCAGTTATTCCCAAACTTCTTTACTTTTTCCTCAGCATACTGAATCATCTTCTCAGCTACTTCTCTATCATAGTCAAATCCCATCTTTTGAGCAAGGGACTGAGCTTCTTGGTGAAAAAGTTCCATCGTAGCAAACAAAGACTGAGTGATTTTCTCTTTACTTGAAAAATCAAGCAGATTTGAGAATTCCTTTTCTTTCTCATCAGGTAAAGAGGTAAAGAGGTACTTGTAATTTTTACCGATGTCAACTGCTCCCTTTTCACTTGCGACCTGCCAAGCTAAGATCTTCAATAATTCTTGCTGACAAATACCATAGAGATGGTCAGTGGCATAGATGACTTGTTTGCGACAAATCCCTTTAACCACGTAAGATGATACCCACCAAAATTCATTGCAGGAATTTTTAAAATCTGTCTCAGTAGCTGGATGTATCCAGAAACGCTTTGGACTGGGAGAATATGACTCAAACAAGCCCTTCTCATCTTCTAAAACTATGAATTTCGACTCACTATCCACCCACTCTTTGATGTGCTCTTTTGGGCAAAGAGTCAAATCGATACGGTTGCCGTCTTCAAAGAGCATAAGAAATAGATGGCTATGTCCCAACCTAACCTCTTGCTCGATAATGCGTTTGCCAAACCGGTCTAGCCAAGAAATATTGCTTGTCAGATTATCTAAATCATCCACAATATAGACCACATCGTAGTCTTGAAATTCATCTTTTGGGACATTTGGGCAAGTCCGTGAACCAGACATAGCTATAGCTTTGACTTGTAAATTTTTGGCAATCTGTAAAATCAGATCTAGCATTTCTGTTTCAGCTCTCATGTTGATACCTTCTCGTTTTATAGATTACTAGGTGTCTGCTTCTTCTTACTGGATAGTTTTTATACTATAATTCCCCTGTCTGATAAAGACTGTATCCTTCGTAGTAGTATGAAGCATCTACTCCCTTAAAGAAACTGGTCTGAGTGAGGTCATCCGTCAAGTTATTGAGGAGTAAATACTTGAGTTCTCCAGTCGATACTGCACTACGCTTCATGGCATTCAGGTATTCATCCTTATCAATGGCGTTCCAATCTACCACCTTACCCAACTTCTCACGAAGCATACAATCTAACCAAATCCGCATGGCGCGTCCATTCCCCTCACGGAAAGGATGGGCAATATTCATATCCGCATACTTATCAACCACTTGATCAAAATTGTCATGAGGAAGTTTGTCAATATACTGTAAGGATTGCTCTAAAAAAATACGGGGGGCAAATTGAAAGTTATCCTTTGCAATATTGACATCACGGATTTTTCCAGCGAAATCATAGACACCTGAAAATAGATAATGGTGAATCGCTGATAGTCCTGCAAATGTTCCGACTTCCATCTTGAACAAGTCTCCTGTCTGAAAAAGAAGGGCGGCTTGTTTTTTTGTCAGTTTTTCTTCTGCATCTGCCAACTGGGCTGAGTTTGTAATGCCTAGTTTATTTTCCAATACCATCTTTGTTCCCATTTCTATTCTTTTTTGAACTTCAAAACTTCGCCTTATACTCCAAGTATTCGTCTATCTGTGAGGGGCTTCTTCAGAAGAAACCTACTTTTCCTCTCCTACTGCTTCTTGCTTAGTTTTCTTTGGTGTTAATTTTTTATAACGACTACGGATAGCGTTGAGGTGGTCATGGAGATTGGTATACTGCTTTTTATCTGGATAAGCATAGACGTTGATTGCAGTAAAATCCACAAGGAAGTCATAGATTTCTTGCAGTTTCCCTCGGACTTCCTTGTTTTGACCAGGTGCCTTTCCTTTTTGCTCAGCCAAGTGCTCCTTATAGGATTTTTCAAACTAAGACTGCACCTTTGTCAAGGTTTCTACATGAGTTGTCAAATGTAGGGTTGAAAGGACAATTTGGTAGTCAATATCTTTTAACTCCTTAAGCAAATGGTTAATAGCTTCTGTCTCTTTTTCGTAGCTCATGCTCATTAGCCCAGCATAATTTCTAAAAGTTTGCTGAGTTTGTCGTAAGCTTCCTTGCTAGTTGCCTCTTTGACACGAGAGAAGGCCTTGACAAAACCAGTCAAGGTAGAAAGCGCATCATCACGCTCACAATCAGACGCTTCCAGACTAGCCACCGTTTGACTGACCTTGGAACGGTGCAAACCAACTTGCAAGGATTTAAGAAGTTTTTCTATATCCCCAAGCTTCGCTGAGTAAACCTGCTCAGATTTATCGGCTTTTGTAAAAGCTCCCAACTCGTCCTTGCTCTCAGATAGAAGTTATAAGAATTCGTTGTTTTCTAAATTGCGTACAGTTAAACTCGTGATCCCATATTCTTTTTTCAATGATGTGTTTTTAAGTTTTTGCCCTAAAATAATTCAGAACATATCTAAATATTCGTATTTGACTCCAATAACTCAAAACACACATGTGTGATTTAGGTTATTTCCCACTAGACAAGATATTCTTCAGATGGGATTTCTTGTTTTAGGGGTGGGGAAGGTAATTCTTCGTGTGGGATGAAGCCAATTCCTTTTATCACTTTTAATAATCAAGCTTATCTTCCAATCCGTCTTGATATAGTCGATACAATTCCATAAAAATATTATCAATTAAAGTTAACAGTCCAAACCAAATAAAATGATTTCTAGATTCTTGAGTTTCATTAACTAATTTAGTTAATGTCGGTAAGTTTTGCTGATAAGATAACGTATTATGTGCCAATCGATTACGTTGTTCATACATATCTTTATACTTATTCTTTAAATTAAGTTTCATATTTTGAACATATTCAGTGTATTTCTTATTATATTTCTGCAATTTATTTTTGTAGCCTTGCTCACTATCTTTCTCTGCCTTCTCTGGTTTCGTAGGTTCTTTAGGTATTGATTTAAACATATTTTCTTCATCTTTCAAAAATTGATCAATATCAGTCCAATCATCTGATACAAAATAAGAAAAATCGGCACGAACCCAAGAAATTAGGTTTGAATCTTTAAATATTTCATTAATCTTTTGAGTAGTATTCTCTAATAAAATTTGTTTATTGATATCGTTTATACTAAAATCTATATTTATTCTCTTAAGAACTTGGTAAAATTCTTTATAAATTTTATTTTTGTGGTCATATGCTGAATAAGTTCCTAAGTCAGCTTTTTCTAACCACCAATATCTGAACTCAAAATCATTTGTTCCCAATTCCCAAGCAATACATCTCATCTTTTGCTCTTGAAAACCAGTCATTTTTAAAAAAGTAGCTTGTAAAATATAGTCACACAAAGGGTAGGTTTCAATTCCATCACCAATACTAGAAGTTGCAGCAACTGCTTCTTCCAAAATAGTAGTTATAGGAGTTAAAATAAAATCTGTATGCTTACTCACTAAAATACTCCTTATACAACTCTAGGGATTCTTTTAATCTAAGTCTAATATACTTCAAAGCATTGGGGCTCTTCTGATGATAGTAGCCATATTCATAATCATAAGAATAAAGAGTACCCTCAAACTCTTGTCCAGCTTTAATCTTCAAATCTTTTAATTCAGATATTTTATTTTCAATCTCAGCTTTTAGATTACTAGTTTTCGCAATAATGAGTTTTTTCTCATGAAAAATAGAAAAATAAATTAACCCAAACATATAGACATCTGCATCAATAATTGACGGAAAATTTTTCGGGAAAAAATCATATTCTAAGTTCTTAGAAAGAATTTTGATTTTATTAACAAAATCAAAATCAAATTCGAATTCTTCAGCAATTTTATAAACATAATCTGTATAAAACTGTTCAAGTTTATTTCCATATCCTGCAGCAACTTGAGGAATATTATAATCTTGATTTTTGTAACTATCCAAAATTGCTAGATAGCGTACAAAATCTAACTTCTTATCATTTAATTTAATATTTTTAAAAATATCAGGATCAAAAAATGGTTCTAAAGCATCATTCAAGTAATATAAAGATCGTCTGCTTTCTACATTCGACAATACTTCCCCCTGAATGTTTATATGACGGAAAACAGAAGAATAAAACTTTATTTGCTCTTTTTTACGTTCTTCTCCATCATAACTAGGTACAATAAATGAAAAACCTAAATAATTATCTTTAAAAAAATCTTCTCCAATATCTACATTTAGAGTAATATATTGCTCTGTCTTTACCTTTTCTTTTATGCTTGCTTTTGAACTTCCTATTGATAGAAGTCTATTAAAATTCCAATTTACTCCTTTATAATCATTACCTTCATCAATTTCATAATCATCATTGGTATTAGCTAGAGGAATGAAATCTTTAGGTGCCCAATCTTCACACTTACGATTCGGAAATAAATCTAAGTAAGCAAGAAATATAGACGTTAAACGCTGTTGCCCATCTAGAATTAAATTTTTCCTCCCTTCTTCATCAGTAAAAGCTCCAACAGTAACTGGGGGAACAAATTCTTTTTTATTAAAACTCTCAATTAGAGTTTTAACTTTTTCTTGATTCCAAACATAATAACGTTGATAATCGGGTAATACAATATTCTTCTTTAATATCAACTTAATCCAATGCTCCAAGGAATATTCGCCATAATAAACTTTATTTTTCATTCATCTCTCTCCTTTTATATGTACTTCTTTCAAAACACCATCTCCCCACTCTCTTCCAGCGTAAATTTGACGTTGTCTTCAATCCACTTGCGGCGTGGTTCGACTTTATCTCCCATGAGGACATTGACGCGGCGTTCGGCGCGAGCCAGGTCTTCAATGGTGACACGGATAAGGGTACGAGTTTCTGGATTCATAGTTGTTTCCCAAAGCTGATCCGCATTCATCTCACCAAGACCTTTATATCGTTGGAGTGTTGCTCCTTTACCGAACTGCTTACGGAGTTCTTCTAACTCGCCATCTGTCCAAGCATAGGCCACTTCTTCTTTCTTTCCTTTGCCTTTGGACATCTTGTAAAGAGGTGGAAGGGCGATATAGACATGACCTGCCTCGACTAGAGGACGCATGTAACGATAAAAGAAGGTTAAGAGAAGTGTTTGAATGTGGGCTCCATCTGTATCTGCATCGGTCATGATAATGATCTTGTCATAGTTGGCATCTTCAAGGGAGAAATCAGCCCCCACACCCGCACCTATAGTATAAATCATGGTATTGATTTCTTCATTTTTGAGGATATCCGCCATCTTGGCTTTAGCTGTATTGATAACCTTACCACGAAGGGGCAATATAGCCTGGAACTTGCGGTCACGACCTTGTTTGGCAGAACCGCCGGCAGAGTCCCCCTCGACTAGATAGAGTTCATTCTTAGCTGGATTCTTGGACTGGGCAGGTGTTAATTTCCCAGACAATAAGCCCTTGTCTTTTTTATTTTTCTTACCATTACGGCTCTCATCACGCGCCTTGCGAGCCGCCTCGCGAGCATCACGGGCCTTGATAGCCTTACGAATGAGATTGGAAGCTAACTCCCCATTTTCCATGAGGAAGAAAGTCAACTTATCAGCCACTATTCCATCCACAACAGGACGAGCTAGTGGACTTCCAAGTTTGTCCTTTGTCTGACCTTCAAACTGCAAATGTTCCTCAGGAACTAAGATAGAGAGAACGGCTGCTAGTCCTTCACGATAGTCGGAACCTTCAAGATTTTTATCTTTTTCCTTGAGAAGACCTGTCTTACGCGCATAGTCATTCATAACCTTGGTAATGGCAGACTTAAGTCCTGTCTCATGCGTCCCACCGTCCTTGGTGCGAACGTTATTGACAAAGGACAGAATGTTATCTGAAAATCCATCATTGTATTGGAGAGCAACTTCCACTTGGAAACCATTATCTTCCCCCTCAAAGTACAGAACTGGTGTCAAGGTTTCCTTGTCTTCGTTGAGGTAAGAAACAAAGTCCTGAACTCCGTTTTCATAATGAAACTCAATCGCTTCCTCTGTTCGCTTGTCCGTCAGGGACAAGGTCACATTTTTCAAGAGAAAGGCTGATTCATTAAGACGCTCTGAAATAGTATTGTACTTGAAGTCTGTCGTAGAAAAGATGGTCGCATCAGGCATGAAGGTGACTTTAGTACCTGTTTTAGACTTGGGCGCTGTACCGATTTTCTTCAAAGTCGTGACAGGTTTTCCACCATTTTCAAAACATTGCTTATAGATTGCCCCGTCACGGGTAATTTCAACTTCCAGCCAACTTGAAAGAGCGTTAACAACGGAAGAACCAACTCCGTGGAGACCACCAGATGTCTTGTAGCCCCCTTGACCGAATTTCCCTCCAGCATGAAGAATGGTGAAGATAACCTCAACTGTTGGGATTCCCATAGCGTGCATACCCGTCGGCATCCCACGACCATGGTCTTGCACAGTCAAACTCCCGTCTTTATTAATGGTGACATCAATACGGTCACCAAATCCAGACAAGGCTTCATCGACTGCATTATCGACAATTTCCCAGACGAGGTGATGGAGACCTGCCCCATCAGTCGATCCAATATACATCCCTGGACGTTTACGGACGGCATCCAACCCTTCTAACACCTGAATGGCATCATCATTATAATTGTTAATATTGATTTCCTTTTTTGACACAAGGAACCTCCTATTCGTTCATCTTTACTATTCTACAGGTTTTCCAAGGATTTTGCAAAATTTTTCTTTCTCCGATGTGACAATTTCAGCAGAGATTCTCTGCCTTTCTTTCCCAATTCATGATATAATAGGAGTATGATTACAATAGTTTTATTAATCCTAGCCTATCTGCTGGGTTCGATTCCGTCTGGTCTCTGGATTGGACAAATTTTCTTTCAGACAAATCTGCGTGAGCATGGTTCTGGTAACACAGGGACAACCAATACCTTCCGCATTTTAGGTAAGAAAGCTGGTATGGCGACCTTTGTCATTGACTTTTTCAAAGGAACACTAGCAACGCTTCTGCCTATTATCTTTCATCTGCAAGGCGTCTCGCCTCTCATCTTTGGACTTTTGGCTGTCATTGGACATACCTTCCCTATCTTTGCAGGATTTAAGGGTGGCAAGGCTGTCGCAACCAGCGCTGGTGTGATTTTTGGATTTGCGCCTGTCTTCTGTCTCTATCTAGCGGTTGTTTTCTTTGGAACCCTCTATCTTGGTAGTATGATTTCGCTGTCTAGTGTCACAGCATCTATCGCAGCCGTCATCGGAGTTCTACTCTTTCCACTTTTTGGTTTTATCCTGAGCAACTATGACCCTCTATTCATCGCTATTATCCTAGCACTTGCCAGTTTGATTATCATTCGTCATAAGGATAATATCGCTCGTATCAAAAACAAGACTGAAAATTTAGTCCCTTGGGGATTGAACCTAACCCATCAAAATCCTAAAAAATAAAACGCCAGTTGTGAATGAACTGACGTTTTTTTGTATGCTTATTTTGATTTGATGTAGTTGATACCATCTGCCTTTGGTGCGACTGCCTTTCCAAAGAAGGCTGCCAAGACAAGAATAGTCAAAACATAAGGTGCGATTTGAAGATAAACCGCAGGCACTCCTTGTAGGAATGGCAATTGAGAACCGATAACAGCCAAACTTTGTGAAAGTCCAAAGAAAAGACTAGAAAGCATGGCTCCGATTGGATTCCATTTTCCAAAGATCATCGCAGCAAGGGCGATAAATCCAGGTCCAACAATAGTTGTCACTGAGAAGTTAACTGAGATGGATTGAGCATAAATCGCTCCGCCAATTCCACCTAGGAAACCTGAAATGATAACCCCTAAATATTTCATTTTATATACATTGATTCCCAAGGTGTCCGCTGCTTGAGGATGTTCACCGACAGAGCGGAGACGAAGACCAAAGCGCGTTTTGAAGAGAATAAACCAAGCAAGGAACGAGAAGGCAATCGCGATATAACCTAGCAAACTAGTTGACTTGAAGAAGATATCACCAATCACTGGGATATTTGCCAAGACTGGGAAATCAAAGCGTCCAAAAGTCTGACTTAGGTTGTCGGTTTGTCCTTTGTTATAAAGGACTTTCACTAAGAAAACAGCCAAGGCTGGCGCCATCAAGTTCAATACCGTACCGCTGACAACATGGTCTGCACGGAAATGAACCGTTGCTGCTGCGTGGATGATAGAGAAGAGACCTCCAACCAATCCTGCAACTATCAAGGATAGCCATGGAGTTGCTGCTCCAAATTGTTCTGCAAATTCAAGGTTAAAGACAACTCCAGAAAAGGCACCCATAACCATAATTCCTTCCAGGCCGACGTTTACCACACCACCACGTTCAGAGAAAACACCACCGATACTTGTAAAGATGAGGGGTGCTGAGTAAATCAGCATAGAAGACACCAAGAGGGTGAGCAAGGTTGTAATAGACATCTTTACTTACCTCCTTTAACTTGTTTTTTCGGTTTGACAAAGCGTTCGATAAGGTAATGAACACTGACAAAGAAGATAATAGACGCTGTTACAATGCTGACAAGCTCAGACGGTACCTGCGCCGCATTCATACCTGGGGCTCCAACTTGGAGAACACCAAATAGGAAGGCTGCAAAGAGAATACCAATTGGTGAGTTGGCCGCAAGCAGACTAACCGCCATCCCATTAAATCCGACAGCTAATGATGCCCCTTGAACATAGACGTTCTGGAAGGTTCCCAGACCTTCAACAGCTCCACCAAGACCTGCCAAGGCACCTGAAATAATCATTGATAGGATAATAGTTCGTTTGGCAGAAATACCAGCATATTCTGAAGCATGTGGATTAAGACCAACTGCACGAATTTCAAAACCAAGAGTTGTTTTCTTGAGCATGAACCAAATGACTGCAACGGCAATGAGAGCAAAGAAAATACCGATATTCATCCGCGAGTTACCAGTCAACTCAGCCAACCAAGGTGTCTGGTAAGTTGCATTAGCTCCGACACGAATCGTCGAATCTGTACTTTGCATGAAGTCTTTAGGAAAGGCATGGATAAAGGCATTTCCCACATACAAGACAATGTAGTTCATCATGATGGTTACGATAACCTCTGATGTCCCTAGATAGGCTCTAAGAATACCTGGAATGGCACCGACAATCCCACCAGCAATCAAGGCAATCACGATAGTTGCTAGAATCATCAAAGGACGTGGCATATCTGGATTCGACAGGGCAAACCAACCACTGAGAATCCAACCTGCTAAAGCCTGACCAGGAAGTCCGACGTTAAAGAAACCAGCACGACTGGCAACGGCAAAGCCAAGACCAATCAAGACCAAAGGCCCCATGGCACGGAAGATTTCCCCAATCCCGCGTAGACTACCAAAGGCTGTATAGAACAATTCTTCGTAGCCCCAAATAGCATCATAACCGAAGATCCACATGACAATGGCCCCGAGCAAAATTCCTAGGAAGACAGAAATCAAGGGAACCGAAATTTGTTGTAATTTTTTAGACATCACTCTTCTCCTTTCCCAAGTTTCCACCAGCCATCAAGACACCAAGTTCTTGTTTATTGGTTGTTTCTGGTGATACAATACCTTGAATCTTACCATCGTGGATAACGGCAATACGGTCTGAGACGTTTAAAATCTCATCCAGTTCAAAGCTGACAACAAGGACAGCCTTGCCATTATCACGCTCTTCAATCAAGCGTTTGTGGATATATTCAATGGCACCGACATCCAAACCACGAGTTGGTTGGCTGACGATAAGGAGATCAGGATCTCGATCAATTTCACGAGCAATAATTGCTTTTTGTTGATTTCCTCCTGAGAGTGCAGCTGCAGGAACAAATTCACTGGCAGCACGAACATCAAACTCTTCCATTAGCTTTTTAGCATAAGAAGTAATATTTGAATAGTTCAAAATTCCATTTTTACTATGTGGTTCTTTGTAGTAGGTTTGAAGGGCAATATTTTCAGAAATCATCATTTCCAAAATCAAACCATCACGATGACGGTCTTCTGGAACGTGTCCAACACTCAACTCTGTAATCTGACGTGGATGCAAGCCTACAATTGAATCTCCTTTTAGCTCAATACTACCAGATTCAACCTTGCGAAGGCCTGTAATGGCTTGAATGAGTTCAGACTGACCATTTCCATCAATCCCCGCAATACCAACAATCTCTCCAGCACGAACATCCAAGGACAGATTTTTAACAGCTGGGACACCGCGGTTTTCATTGACCACCAAATCTTTGATTGACAAGACCACTTCTTTTGGTTGAGAGACTTGCTTCTCTGTTTTAAAGGAAACAGAACGTCCTACCATCATTTCTGCCAAATCAGCATTGGTAGCTCCTGCAATTTCGACGGTTTCAATTGATTTCCCACGACGGATAACTGTAACGCGGTCAGAAACTGCACGAATCTCATCCAACTTGTGGGTAATCAAGATAATTGATTTTCCTTCTTTGACAAGATTTTTCATAATAGCCATCAACTCATCAATTTCTGATGGAGTCAAAACCGCCGTTGGTTCGTCAAAGATAAGGATATCAGCCCCCCGATAAAGGGTTTTTAAAATTTCTACACGTTGTTGGGCTCCAACTGAGATGTCTGCTACCTTGGCAGAAGGGTCAACAGCTAAGCCATAACGTTCAGAAAGAGCCTTGATTTCTTTGCTAGCTCCAGCGATATCTAGCACACCATTTTTAGTCAATTCACTTCCTAAAATGATGTTTTCAGCCACTGTGAAGGCCTCTACCAACATAAAGTGCTGGTGAACCATTCCGATTCCCAAGCTAGCTGCTTTAGATGGTGAGTCGAGGTTGACAACTTGACCGTTGACCACAATTTCACCACTGGTTGGTTCAAGAAGCCCTGCTAACATGTTCATGAGCGTGGACTTTCCAGCCCCATTTTCTCCTAAAAGTGCATGAATTTCACCTTTTCGTAGGTGAAGGTTGATTTTGTCGTTGGCAACAAATTCACCAAACACCTTGGTAATATCACGCATCTCAATGACATTTTCGTGTGCCATGTGCTCTTCCTTTCAGAGTCTTATTTTATTTCAATAAAACTTGCTAGTTTGTCTAGTAGCAAGCTTTACTGAGACAAAATGACTTTGTCTCAACTCTTAAAAAAGCGGCCGAGGGCCGCTTCCTAAGAAATGACTTCCATCCATTATTTTTCAGGAACTTTTACGCTTCCATCAAGGATTTTAGCTTTAGCATCTTCGACAGCTTTTTTACCTTCTTCTGAAAGGTTTGTCACTGCCAAGTCAACCCCTTTATCTTTCAATGAGTAAACGATCACTTGACCGCCAGGGAATTCACCTTTTTCTGCCTTGTTAGAAATATCTTTTACAGTTGTACCAACTTGTTTCAAAGTAGATACAAGAACAAAGTTTGATTCTTTACCATCTTTAGAAGTGTATTTACCTTCTGCTACTTGGTCACGGTCAACACCGATAACCCAAACTTTTTCACTTTCAGGACGGCTTTCGTTGAGTGATTTTGCTTCCGCAAAGACACCAGCACCTGTTCCACCTGCTGCTTGGTAAACAACGTCTGCACCAGCTGCGTATTGTGCTGCTGCAATTGTTTTACCTTTAGCAGCATCACCAAATGAACCAGCGTAGTCTACTTGAACTTTGATAGATGGGTCTACTGACTCAACACCAGCTTTAAATCCAGCTGCAAAACGTGAGATAACTTCAGACTCAATACCACCTACAAAACCAACTTGTTTTGTTTTAGTTGTTTTAGCTGCTGCAACACCTGCAAGGTAAGCAGCTTCGTTATCAGCAAATGTTACGCTCGCAACATTCTTTTGATCTTTAATCACATCATCAATCAAGACATAGTTCAAGTCAGAATGTTCTTTAGCTGCTTCTTCAACCGCATTGTGAAGGGCAAAACCAACACCGAAGATTAGGTTGTAACTTCCAGCCGCTTGTTGCAAGTTGTTAGCGTAGTCAGCTTCACTTGTTGATTGGAAGTAAGTGAAACCTTTATCTTTTGAAAGATTATGTTCTTTACCCCAGTCTTGCAAACCTTCCCAAGCTGATTGGTTGAATGATTTGTCATCAACACCACCAGTATCAGTGACGATTGCTGCTTTTGTCTTCACATCAGAAGATGAAGCTGCGTTACGAGAAGAGCGGTTACCACATGCAGCAAGTCCAACTGCTGCCACTGCAACTAGACCAAGGCCTAGCCATTGTTTCTTGTTCATTACTGAACCTCCTAAATAAAATGTGCAACGATGTTGCAAGTATGGATTGGTTGGCCACAAGGACCGTGCCACTCAGAGAGCGACTCAGACTAGTTTAAGTCTGTAAAAGAATATGGAAGTAATTCCCCGACCGTCATCTCGACCGTCGATTTATCTTTTGCGACTAAGGTCACTTTTAGATCTTGTTCAAAAAATTCGACCATTACTTGGCGACAAGCACCACATGGTGAGATTGGTTTTTCAGTTTGACCATAAACAATCAGCTCTGAAAATTCTCTTTGACCTTCAGATACAGCCTTAAAAATGGCTGTTCTCTCACCGCAATTGGTCAAAGGATAGCTAGCATTTTCGATATTCACTCCCGTGTAAACACTTCCGTCTTTTGCCACTAAAACTGCTCCGATAGGAAAGTGAGAATAGGGGACATAGGCATGCTTGCTGGTTTCAATTGCCAGTTCAATCAACTCAGTAGTCGCCATCTGCCAATTCTCCTTTTAGAATTGCTACCCCAGCTGACGTTCCGATACGGGTCGCACCTGCTTCCACAAAGGCAAGAGCATCTGCATAAGAACGAGCTCCACCAGCAGCCTTGACTCCCATATCAGGTCCAACTGTTTCACGCATTAATGTAACATCTGCTACCGTAGCACCACCAGTTGAAAAGCCAGTAGATGTTTTAACGAAATCAGCTCCTGCTTTTTGGGCTAATTGGCAAGCCACAACTTTTTCTTGGTTGGTCAGCAGGCAAGCTTCAATAATGACTTTCACTAACTTGTCACCACTTGCTTCCACTACTGCGCGAATATCAGATTCAACCAAATCAAGATTGCCCGATTTGAGGGCACCGACATTGATCACCATATCAATCTCATCCGCACCATTTTGAATAGCTTCTTTGGTTTCAAAAGCTTTCACAACCGAAGTTGTTGCTCCCAGAGGAAAACCTATTACTGTACAGACCCTGACATCTGTACCTTCAAGCCCTTTTTTAGCATGTTCAACCCAGATCGGATTAACGCAAACACTAGCAAAATCATACTCTCTAGCCTCAGACAACAAACAATCAATTTGTTTTTCTGTTGCATCTTGCTTCAAAAGCGTATAATCGATATATTTATTAAATTTCATATTCGGATTCTCCTGCAGTTTATGAGATAATTTCTATAATTTCTCGTAAACTTTGCACCCTGTCATTCATTTTAACATATTTTTGAAAATCTGTAACTAGCTGAGGAGAAATTTTTCCATTTGTGTATACTTTTGCAACAATTTCTCCCTTTTGAACGGAGTCGCCAACCTTCTTTTCAAAAACAATTCCAGTTTCATAGTCCAAGGCATCAGACTTGACTGCACGGCCTGCCCCCAGTCTCATAGCATAAAGTCCAAATTCCATTGCTGGAAGAGCTGAGACAATGCCCGTTTCCTGAGCAGGGATTTCCATCACATGGTCCACATTGACAGGCCGATAGAGATCTTCCAAGTCTCCACCTTGGGCTTGCACCATCTCCTCAAACTTAGCCAGTGCCTTACCATTTTCAAGATGTTGCCGAACTTCCTCCACTGTCTTGTCCACATTAGCCAAACCAAGCATGATTTGTGCCAATTCGCATATAAAATGGGTAATATCCTGACGGCCTTGACCTTGTAAAATCTCCAGTGCCTCAAGGATTTCAAGGCGATTTCCAATCGCTCTTCCCAAGGGTTGGCTCATATCGGTAATCACTGCTACCGTCTTTCGACCAACTGCCTTACCAAGTTCCACCATGGTTTGAGCCAATTCGCGCGCCTCATCAACCGTCTTCATGAAGGCACCCTCACCGACAGTTACGTCTAGCAAAATAGCATCCGCTCCTGCCGCAATTTTCTTGCTCATCACCGAACTCGCAATCAAAGGAATCGTGTCGACAGTTGCGGTCACATCACGAAGGGCATAGAGAAGCTTATCTGCTTTGACCAGCTGGTCTGATTGCCCAATGACAGATACACCAATATCCTGCACTTGACGAATAAACTCCTCTTGGGTGCGCTCGACTTGATAGCCCTTGATAGACTCCAATTTATCAATCGTACCGCCTGTATGGCCGAGACCACGACCACTCATTTTTGCCACAGGCACACCAAAACTAGCAACAAGAGGAGCCAAAATCAAGGTCACCTTATCACCAACACCACCAGTAGAATGCTTGTCAACCTTAATCCCATCAATAGCGGATAAATCAAACTCTTGCCCGGTCTTGACCATCTTCATAGTCAAATCAGAGATTTCTCTAGTCGTCATTCCTTTAAAATAAACAGCCATAGCAAAAGCAGACATCTGATAATCAGGAACAGTTCCTGACACATAGCCTTCTACCAGCCATTCAATTTCACTCGAAGTCAGTTCTTGACCATCTCGTTTCTTTTGGATTAAATCAACTGCTCTCATTCTTTCACACTTCTAAGGATATAGTATCCCTTATCTTTTTTGACGACTTCACAATTGCCAAACACCTCTTCCATCTTGGACTTGGCACTTGGAGCCCCTTGTTTTTTCTGAATAACGATTGTCAAATCCCCACCAGTTTCCAAGAAATCTTTACTTTTCTCAATGATTTCATGAACCACCTGCTTACCCGCACGGATAGGGGGATTAGAAATGACATGGTCAAAATGTCCTTCAACTTGTTCATAGATGTTGGACTGGAAAATCGTCGCTTCTACTTTATTTCGTTCAGCATTTTGTCGCGCCAAATCCAAGGCACGATTATTGATATCGACCATGGTCGCCTGAACCCCATAAGCCTTAGCCAAGGATAAGCCCAAAGGCCCATAACCACAGCCTACATCCAGGACAGTCTCTCCTTGGTTGACCTCTAGACACTTGAGCAAGAGTTGACTGCCAAAGTCAACCATTTTCTTGCTAAAAACACCCGCATCCGTCAAAAAGGTCATTTTTTCTCCCAACAAGTCCACTCTCAACTCATGAATGTCGTGAGCAGCGTCAGGATTCTCTGCATAATACATTTTACTCATGAAACTATTTTACCATAATTTGACTTAAATTGTAAATCGTTTACAAATTGATAATAAAACGAAAAAGACTGAAGAAAGCTAGTCAGTAAAACATTTTCTTCAATCTCTTTAAACACTTATAAATAATAAGCCATTTAGAACTAGAAATATCATAATCAGGATAAAACAACAAATTTATCATCTATAATTAGGCTCATTTTTATGACTATTGCTTAACCTTCAAATACTTTATTATCAACAAAATTCCCAACAGGATGTTTAGATAAAAGCCCAACTGATACGTTTTTGTCAGGAATTCCAAACTTGTCCAAAGTCGTATCAAATCTTCTAGTGACATGCGGAAGAAATAACCCTCTGTAGCAATCCATAGAACTAAGAAGACATAACTACCAGCAGCAAGCCATTTCGTCCACCGTTTTTTTAGGAAGAAAGCAATCAAGAGCGAACAGATAAAGACAGCTGTTACAATGGCATGTTCCATCAAAAAAGTAAAACCGTAATAGGTTTCCACAAAACGTCTACCATTATCCGCATTCGCTCCTTTTAAAAAAGGTAGTGCAAAACTTAAAATAAAACAGAATTCCAATATGTAACGTTTCAAGATTTTCATAGTACACCTCCTATAAGTTGTGAACTAAAAAGCCCCCTTTATAAGCTTACAAATCAGTAGAAACTATCTCCTACTTCATCAATTAATTGGTCAACCTCTATCTACCTCTATTATACGATATTGTCTTATTATCATCAAGAAACCGCTTTATTTTTTTAGCTTTTTATGGTATGATAGACAAAATATCTAGGGGAAAACAAATGACCAACGAATTTTTACATTTTGAAAAAATCAGCCGCCAGACTTGGCAATCTTTACATCGGAAGACAACACCTCCTTTGACAGAAGAGGAATTAGAATCCATCAAGAGTTTTAATGACCAGATTAGTCTGCAGGATGTAACCGATGTCTATCTTCCCCTAGCCCATCTCATCCAGATTTACAAGCGTACCAAGGATGATTTGGCCTTTTCAAAAGGAATTTTCCTCCAACGTGAAAGCAAATCTCAACCTTTTATCATTGGGGTTTCTGGGAGTGTTGCCGTTGGAAAATCCACTACAAGTCGCCTACTGCAAATCCTACTTTCCCGTACACTTACAGATGCTAGGGTTGAGTTGGTAACAACTGACGGCTTTCTCTATCCCAATCAGACCTTGATTGAGCAGGGGATTTTAAATCGCAAGGGATTTCCTGAAAGCTATGATATGGAATCACTCCTCAACTTCTTGGATCGGATCAAAAATGGTCAAGATGTGGATATTCCTGTCTATTCTCATGAGGTCTATGACATTGTTCCTGAGGAAAAGCAAAGCGTCAAAGCTGCTGACTTTGTGATTGTCGAGGGAATAAATGTCTTTCAAAATCCACAAAACGAGCGTCTCTATATTACTGACTTCTTTGACTTTTCCATCTATGTTGATGCTGCAGTCGATGACATCGAGAGTTGGTATCTGGACCGTTTCTTGAAAATGTTGAGCCTAGCTCAAAACGACCCTGATAGCTACTATTATCGTTTTACACAAATGCCGATTGGGGAAGTGGAATCCTTTGCCCATCAGGTCTGGACCAGTATCAATCTCACAAATCTACAAAATTATATTGAACCAACCAGAAATCGTGCGGAAGTGATTCTTCATAAAACAAAGAACCATGAAATCGATGAAATTTACTTAAAAAAATAATTTTCCCTTGTCAAAACGTAAGTTTTCAGATATAATGGTATAGTTAGTAAATATGGAGGTAAGAACATTGGCAAACATTAAATCAGCTATCAAACGCGCTGAATTGAACGTTAAACAAAACGAAAAGAACTCAGCTCAAAAATCAGCTATGCGTACTGCTATCAAAGCTTTCGAAGCAAACCCATCTGAAGAACTTTTCCGTGCTGCTAGCTCAGCTATCGATAAAGCAGAAACTAAAGGTTTGATTCACAAAAACAAAGCAAGCCGCGATAAAGCTCGTCTTTCAGCTAAACTTGCTAAATAAGAAACAGTCCATAGAGGCTGTTTTTTTGTCTCCAAATAGGAAAAGGTAGAAAATGAAAATCGCAATTATCGGATATTCTGGTGCTGGTAAGTCAACTCTAGCAGAAAAGTTGTCTCACTACTACTCCATCCCAAAACTTCATATGGACACACTCCAATTTCAACCTGGTTGGCAAGACAGTGACCGCGAATGGATGTTGACCGAGATGAAAAGCTTTCTCACCAAGCATGAAGCTTGGGTCATTGATGGGAATTATTCTTGGTGCTATTACGAAGAAAGAATGCAGGAAGCTGACCAAATCATCTTTCTTAATTTTTCGCCATTGACCTGTCTCTTTCGAGCCTTTAAACGATACCTCAAATACCGAGGCAAGGTCAGAGAAAGTATGGCAGCTGGTTGTCAAGAACAATTTAATTGGGAGTTTATCAGATGGATTCTCTGGGACGGACGGAGCAAATCCGCTAAGGAACGCTACAAGTGGATTCAAAAAAACTATCCATATAAAGTGGTCATCCTCAGATCACAAAAAGAGATAGACCAATTTCTGGATAAGAAAAGGAAGTCCTCCAATTCATAAAGAAGGGCTTCCTTTTTTGCTATAATTATTCTGCAATCAAGGTTTCCAAACCAACCTTCATCATATCGGTGAAGGTATTTTGGCGTTCTTCTGCAGTTGTATCTTCATCTGGATTGACCAAGCTATCAGAAATAGTCATAATAGCTAGCGCATCAACATGATGTTGGGCTGCCAGATAGTAGAGTGCCGCTGCTTCCATTTCCACAGCCTTGACTCCCCATTTACCAAGTTCGATGTTCTTTTCAAAGTAGTTTGAGTAAAAGACATCAGATGATAAAACGTTCCCAACATGGGTTGTCATACCGAGTTCTTTAGCGATATGGTAGGCCTTATCCAACAAATCAAAGCTAGCGATTTGTGGAAAATCGTACTGTGGCCAGTCATTACGGACGATGTTTGAGTTAGTTGCAGCTGCCTGCGCCAAAACCAATTCACGAACGTGGACATCTTCATTCAAAGAACCCGCAGTTCCCACACGGATTAATTTTTTCACACCGTAGTCAACAATCAACTCACGCGCATAAATCGAAATAGATGGCATTCCCATACCAGTTCCCATAACAGATACACGGTGACCCTTGTAAGTACCAGTGTAACCCAACATGTTACGCACTTCGTTAAAACAAACAGCATCTTCAAGGAAATTCTCCGCAATAAACTTCGCACGAAGAGGATCCCCAGGAAGAAGAATTTTATCAGCAATTTCACCCTGCTTAGCAGCAATATGGATAGACATAATTAAGATATAAAGGGCGACAGAGAACAAAGTAAAAATAGGAAACTGACGACGCATCGCAGATGCTAGACAGTTTATCTTTTTTACACAGTTCTCCGCCCGTATTCAGTTCAGCAAATACGGTTTACCCATCCTTTCTTTATTTTATGAAGATTAGAGAGCGACAAGAAAACGACTGAAAATTAGGAATCTGACGAGAAATCCTGATTTCTCAGTCAGATTATCTATTTTCCAAGTTTTCCGCTCGTGTTCAAATTAGAACACTTCACTCTACCTTTCTGTTTTATTTTTTTCTCTCATAGAAAGCTACCTGAATTCTGTTCAAAATCAGCTAGTACTTTCCTTATAAGCTAGACAACCTAACTGTCATTGTATCATCAGATTATAAGACATCGTCATCACTCACCTTAGAATTCAATGTTGTTCCCCAGTGAGTGATTTTTCGATGGGCTTGTGCAAGAATTGGTCTATTATCATAGATTGTTTGCCATCTATTCCAAAAAAGACCAGTTCTTTTCTCAATCTTAATTCGAAGATTGCGCATATTAGACTTAATTGGGAGATTGAGGATAGAGCCTGCGATCTGATTGCGCCCATTCCCTTCCCAAGAACGACTTCGGACAACTGATTGACCATTTTTATCTACTGTAACTTCTTCCCACGATATTGAATAACGTGCAATGTAAGCTCCACTATGTTGGATAGTTAGGGTCTTATCTTTTACAGGAGTGTAGTTTAACAGTTGTACAGGCTTAGAAGCTTGAGTAGTTACATTATTTTTAGCTACAAATCGAAAAACTTCTACTTCTGCAAGGCTGAGAGCTTGATTTTTTTGACGCAATTGAATGCGAACACGGCGACCTAATTTACCATTCAACTGGAGATCTAAACTGCTTCCTTCTAAACGAGAAACATATTGTCTAGCAACTTCTGTCCCTTTTTCATCATATAAAATCACATCAAAGTCTGAGAGACGTTTAGAAAGTTCTCCATCCCCACGATTATAAAGTCGGACAAGCCCAACCTGTTCCGTACGACCTAAATCAACTTCCCACCAAGGTTGATTTTCAAACTTAGTATGAGTGATAGATTGCTGGCTATAACTACTATTGGTGTTGCCATCCAAGGCACGACTAGCATCTCCACCAAAATCAGTAGAGCTTTGACGTGCTTGTTTTTTCCAAGCAATATTTTCAGCACGAAAAACCTGAACTTCTGCAAGACTGAGAGCGTTATATCCATCTAACTCAATGCGTACAAAACGAGCTTTCTTATAATCAATTGAAATCTGAGCGGAACTATCTCGCAAGTATGCAATGCGCTTTCTTTCAATTTCTTTTCCAAAACTATCCAAAAGAATCACATTAAAATTAGTCAGTCTATCTTGAGCAGCATCTGTTCGATTGTAAATATTAATTTGGCGAATCGTTTCTTCCTTGTCTAAATCGACTTGCCACCAAGGTTTTGATTGAAAATCTGTATGAGTGACAGAGTTATGTCCGTAATTTCCATCTAATTTCCCATCAACTGCTCTTCTAGCATCTCCTCCAAAAGCTGTCGAACTTTGAGTTACTCGTTTCCCTAGAGCTATATTTTCAAGAGGTTCAACACTTGGTTGACTAGATGACAGAGGGACTTGTTGTTTCTTAAAGAAATAAACGTTGTCCAATTTTTGATCACGATATCCCTGTTTATCAAGCGTATCACGTTTTCCAATATTAAAATTCGGGATAGCATTCATTCTACTTTCAAAATAACCACGCGAACGGTGCTTGAAACTAGAGTTACCTGTAAAGGTTACAATATCATTATCATTACGAATCAAAGATGTCACAACATTATCATTATCAACCACATAATGTTTTATTTTTCCAGATAAAGCCAACTTACGACTTTCTAACCCTACATCCCAGAAACCATTTTTAGCATTCCAAATAGTTCGAGAAGTAATTACTTTAGGAGCGCTAAATGTCGTAACTTTTTTCAAAACATTATTATAAAAAGTAGGATATTTCTGATAAGCTTCAACTGCCGCTATTTGAGCTAAGTAGCCTCCTAAAGAATGCCCTGTCATATAAAGATTGGTAATACTTGAATCTAAAGCAAGCTCTCTCACAACATTACGAATATCATCTGCTTGTGCTGGTTTATTTCCTCCTAACAAAACAAAATCTGCACTTAAATCCTTGGCATCATTAACTCGCGTTCCACGAATAGCCAACATTTGAACAGTATTGTCTTTTAAATAAGGAAGATCACTCTTAGTTTCAAACAAGAAAGCATCCAAGCCACTTGCTGTATGATAAGCCTTTTTCATCTTCCAAAATGGGGCTAACTCATTGTGCATCATTTTATATTCTTGACGATCAAGATAAAGACTTGGAAAAGGATTTTTATGATCTAGAATTTTGTCAATGTAATCATCATCACGATAAGCCAACTCCATAAAAAGGAGGGAATCACGATCTGTGACATACCATTGTTTCTTGTTATCATCTTCTCCATCTGCTAATCCATCTCCATCACTATCTGCTAGTAATGGATGGCTATGGTAACCTAAATAGTCTTTCCCATCTTTATTGTAAATATACAATTCATCCTTATTTTTTATTCCATCATGATCATCATCGCCATCAGGATCTAAAAATTTTCCACCGTATAAAGAATTATCTACAAGATCCTTCTCTACATGGAGTTCTCCTTTAGAAATTTTGACAAAGTCTGCCTCTGTTACTGGACGAGAATTTTTCGGCTCATCCTTTAGAATTTCCTCTTTCTTCAATTCCTCATGAGGCACAGCAGATTCTTTCTTATATAATTCTTCTCCTGCTTTTTCTTTCCCATGTGTAATAACTTCTTTTGTTTCTAAAGTTGATTGAGTAGCTGTAGCTTTCTCCTCTGTAATAGATACTTCCTGTTTTTTATCAGTGTTTTCTTTTATGGAACTATCCTTTGCTACTACTGATACAGAGCCTCCATTTTTCAGACCATGATTTCCTTCATTGGCAGAAACACCTGTTGGTACTATAAAAGCAAAACCAACTGCTACAGATACAACTCCGATACTTAATTTTTTTATGCCAAAACGCATAATTTGTTGACCAATTTTCATTTATACATATATCTTTCTTTTATTTTTTTCACCCTCTTTACCAACAATATTCTCCAATCAGCTAATCTCCTTTAGCATCACGATTTCATTTTTATACTTTGTTAGCAAGGATTTGAAGAGGTTTATAAAAGTATAGGAACCTCATTCATTTTTCATATTATAATTCTATATAGAAGTTAAGTATTTCATTCATCTTCTACTTTATAGAGAAGTTTTCACACTTATTTTTCTTTCTCATAGTGCTGCAAGAATCGCTTTCAGCAAGCCTTTGAAATCGCCTTTGACACGTTCAGTTACTTCTACAACTTCCTCGTGGTTGAGTTCTTCTTGTAAACCAGCCGCAAAGTTAGTAATACATGAAATTCCTAGAACTTTCAAGCCTGAGTGGGCTGCCACAATAACTTCAGGAACAGTAGACATACCAACTGCATCCGCTCCCAGTGTCTTATAAGCACGAATTTCTGCTGGTGTTTCATAAGTTGGACCAGTAACACCGATATAGACACCTTCATCAAGCTTGATACCAAGTTTTTTAGCCACTTCATGGGCAGTAGCACGGTATTCTGGTGTGTAGGCCTTAGACATATCTGGGAAACGTGGACCAAAATCATCCAAGTTTTCACCCATCAATGGGTTTTGCCCCGTCATATTGATATGGTCTGAGATAGCCATCAAAGTACCAGGACCAAAGCTAATACCACCAGCTGCATTGGTTACAATGACACCTTCACATCCGAGAACTTTCATCACACGAACTGGGAAAGTCACGACTTCCAGAGAATTTCCCTCGTAAAAATGGAAGCGACCTTGAAGAGCCAAGACCTTGCGACCTGCCAGTTCACCATATACCAATTTACCAGCGTGACCAACTACTGTTGAACGGCCCCAGTTTGGAATCTCAGCATAGTCTACTACAACTGGATGTTCAATTTCTTCTGCCAGTTCTCCAAGTCCTGACCCAAGGATTAGACCGAACTCAGGCGCTTGGATTCCCTTTTCTTTCAGGAAAGCAGCTGTTTCATTGATTTTGTCTAAAAATGTCATTGTGTGTCTCCTTTTTTATTTTTTAGCAATTGACCGATTTTGTCAAAAGTTTTTGCATTGCGAATGGTAATGTGGCGATAAAGTGGCATCTTGAGCAGGTGCTTGTGATAGGCAGTCTTAGAGTAAGATTCTTCAGAGAACTTTCCCCAGAAAATCCCAAGTTTACCAAAATGAAGCACTTCATCTTTCAGCTCTAAGTTTTCAACTGTCTCAATGACTTGGTCCACATCCAAGCCCTCAGTATAAAAGAGGACATCCTTTCGTGCCAAGTCTTTTGTCCACCATTCAGGCAGATTTTCAAGTTCCGCTTCAAAGTCCTCTAGACTCAGCAAAGAAAAACTCTGAATAAATGGATAATAACTTTCAAAGAAAGTCTCTAACTTTTCAACCAATTGGGCTTTGGGTTCTGTAGAAGTAAAGAAAATATTGCCACTGTTGATGTAGGTTTCAATATTTTCAAGTTCCAACTCTATCAATTCTTGACGAAGTTCCGCCATGACGACCTTATTCTTACCACCAACATTAATGCCTCTCACCAGTAAAGCATAGCGCGTCATCTTATACCAATTTATCCAAGAAACTTTCCCCAATCATGGCAGTTTCCACGCCAAAGTTATCGGCAACAGTCGCTGAAATATCTGCAAAATGTCCGACTGGAATGACACCATTTCCTTTAAAGGAAGGACTGTAAGCTAAAAGTGGAATATATTCACGAGTGTGGTCTGTTCCTGCGTAGGTTGGGTCATTTCCATGATCCGCAGTAATCAAGAGAAGGTCATTTTCTCTCATGGCTGCGATAATTTCAGGTAAGCGTTCATCAAACTCATGCAAGCAATCACGGTAGCCATGAGCATTACGACGGTGGCCGTAAAGGGCATCAAAGTCCACCAAGTTTGTGAATGAGAATCCTTTTTCAAACTCAGCAAGGCCCATAGTCTTCAATAGCGTATCAATTCCATGGCTGTTTGACTTGTTGTGGCCCATATCATGGTTGATACCCGCACCGTTAAAGATATCGTTGATTTTACCAACAGCGTAAGTATCGATACCAGCCTCGTTCAATTTATCCAAAACAGTCGGTGCAAATGGAGATACCGCCAAGTCACGACGATTTGCTGTACGAGTGAAATTACCAGGCTCACCTACATAAGGACGAGCAATGATACGACCTAAGAGAGCAGGTCGCTCAAGTGTAATCGAACGAGCGTATTCACAGATACGGTACAATTCATCCAAAGGAATGATGTCTTCATGAGCAGCAATCTGCAAAACAGGGTCAGCTGAAGTATAGATAATCAACTCCCCAGTTTCCATCTGACGTGGTCCAAAATCATCGATAACAGCTGTACCTGAGTAAGGTTTGTTGGCTTCACGAATGACCTTGCGTCCTGAAAATTCTTCGATTTTTGTCAAGATTTCTTCTGGGAATCCGTTCCAGAAAGTATCGAAGGGCTCAGTAATGTTGAGTCCCATGATTTCCCAGTGACCAGTCATCGTATCCTTACCAAGAGATACTTCTTCCAATTTTGTTGCATACCCTGTTGGATTGCTTTCAACTGGCACAGTCTTAAGAGGAGTTTCACGTGGAATATTTCCTAGACCGATTTTAGCCATGTTTGGCACATTCAAACCAACTGTTTTTGAAATGTGTCCCAGTGTGTCAGAAGCTCCATCTGGAACCCCTGCATTGACAAAGTTATTAGCATCTGGTGCTGCACCGATTCCTACAGAATCTAATACTACCAAATGAATACGATTAAATTTTGACATAGTGTATCTCCTTCTATTTTCCTTTTCTTGAGGTTAAAATCTGAATCCCGTCTCGTCCAGCAACAATAACCTTATCCACCATTTGGTTGAATAAGCCGTGCTCTACGACACCAACAACTTGGTCCAATTCTTGCCCAAAGGTAATTGGATCTTCGATGACATCCAAGGCTAAGTCAATGATAAAGTTCTGCATATCCGTCACAAAACGGTGGCCGTCTTTTTCACGGAAACTTGGTTTGTAGCCAGATCGCTCAAAACGACGGAAAAGCTGTTCTGCACCATATTGAACCACTTCCACAGGCAATTTAAAAGCACCTAGTTTGTCTACCAGCTTGCTTTCATCCACCACCCAAATGTATTCTTTTGAGGGCGTTGCGACAACCTTCTCCATGAGAAGGGCACCACCACCGCCTTTGATTCCATTAAACTGACTATCCACTTCATCCGCGCCATCAACCGTCACATCAACCAAATCTACTTGGTCAATAGACTTGAGCGGAATATTAAGCCCTTCAGCCTGTTTACTAGTCACGCTAGAAGTCGTTACGGCTGTAATCTGCAGTCCTTCTTCCTTAATCCGACGACCGATTTCTTCAACAAAATAATAGGCAGTAGAGCCAGTACCCAATCCTACTACCATGCCATCCTTGACAAACTCAGCAGCCTTGATGCCTGCCATTTTCTTCAGATTTTCCACTCAAACACCTCCACTAAAGAGCTACCTTCATTATATCATGTATACCTTTATTATTCAAAAGTTGGAAACATCAAATATTCTATTTTCAGTAACATTAAAACAAAAAAATAAGATTAAAAATATTTTCATTTCAGAAATTCTTTATTATAATTTTTAAAAATTTGTAAAATGAATAAAAAAAGCAATTAAACAAGAACATTCATTGTTATAAAACTATTTCCGTTTCTTTTTTCCATTTGAACTATTTTTCCAAAAATTTCTCATAATTGACCTCCTGTAATACAAAAAATGATTAAATAGAGACATAAATAAAATAGGGAACATATTTGGTAAAGTAAAGGTATTTAAAATTTTTTCAACAACCTATCGAAGTTGAAGGAAAAGGTTTCGATTGAGAATGAATCTGATTATGAAAATGATTGGTTTCAAAATTATAAAAACACATATTATCAGGTATAAAAAACTTGATATTATGCGTTTTATCTTAAAAAAATTTCTAAATTTCCCACTCAAATTAAATTCTAGCCCAGCCTATTTTGAGACATTTTTCATTGCTTCTGGAAGATAATTACTAATCTCCGTCGGCAAGATCACATAATGTTCTTGTGCTAGTTCTTGAGCAATAGCTGAATGAAGATGAGTCGCTACTGCCACACGCTCGTAGAGACTGGCCTGTTGGAATTGGCCTGCAAATCCTGCAATCATCCCAGCAAGTGTATCTCCCATTCCTCCAGTCGCCTGATAGGGACCGCCAACCTGTAACTGGTAATAATCTGATTGGCCAGCTTGCCAAATACGAGTAGCTGGACCTTTCTCCACCAAAATTGTTCCTTGAGGGAAGGAAGTCAGGGCACTAGCCGTTGCATCTTTGTTTTGCTTTTCAATAGCAATACCAGACAGCTTTTCCCATTCTTTTTGGTGGGGAGTTAGGATAAGCTGACTCGAAGGAAATGACAAACTTATCCTAGAAAGAATGGTCAAGGCACCTCCGTCTACAATCAAAATCTGATTCTGTTTTAAGCTAGCAAATACCTGTTTTACTAGATTTTCTCCAAAAGCATCGTCTCGTAAACCAGGCCCCACTAAGACAACTTCTGCCTTCTCCAATTGCTCTTTTAACAATTGCTTGTCTTTAAGAGAAAAGGCCATAGCCTCAGGTAAATGGCTATGCAAAGCTGGGATATTTTCTCTATCTGTTCCAACAGTCACCAAACCAGCTCCACTTTTAACAGTTGCCAAAGCAGCCATGATGATAGCACCACCATAAGGATAAGTCCCACCAAGCAACAGCAGACGGCCATAGTCTCCTTTATGACTGGTACGAGAACGTTCAATAATGACTTTTTCTAATAATGCTTGCTCAATCACTCTCATCGTTTTTTCCTCAACTATCCTTTATCTGATTGTTTTAAAACAACTTGATAGACTTTCTTAGTCCACTCCTCTAAGTCTTCTCCAGCATAGTCAAGATAATGCACCCTATCTAGTAATCGACTTGGAATAATATTTTCAAATTGGCTCTTATTATGAGTTGGAATAATGCAAATATACAACTCACTAAATAAATTCAACATGTCCTTAATTTTTGCAACATGGTAGCCATCAAAAATATATCCAGTAACTTTAATCAAATCTGTATAGATAAAATGAAAACTCACTCCAGGAATAAACTTGTCTTGTAATTCTTTCTCTGAAGGAGCTCGACCTAATAAACGCTCCATCGCTAATCGATAACCAGAACTTGTATTTGACCACCCTAACATGACATAGTCAAAATAATCTATCGGATCCGATGCAGCATTTCTACTATCCAAAACCAACTCCTCAGCATCTCGCCCAAAGGCTTTCACAGCAGATAAGAGCTGACCTGTTTTAAAGATAGAAATCGCTACATCTATAGTCGTAGTATGACTACAGTAGTCCGAAGTCACTAACCTCTTATGTAGATCATAAGTCGAGGCTACTCTTTTATCTGTAGGGGTAAATGGTGGCAGAAAGTGATGCTGAAAGATGTAATCTGAAATCTCTTTTTTTAAACAAGAATCAGCACATTCAATACTTGTTTGACGTTTATGAAGTTTTTCGTAAGCTATAAATTTAGCAATTTTTTCTAATTCCCACTCTTGAATATTTGGATAATCAATTAGTGCTAAGTAGTATATTCCATCCCATTGTAAACTATATTCCCCATTATAAATTTTTAAAATCATCTAATCACCTCACTCCATTATACAACAAAAAGGAGGCGCAAATCTCCTTTTATAAACTTATTTCTAAAATTTAATATTCATCTCTATCATTTTAGATATAGCTATAGAAAATACACTTTCCTCAGAAAATTTTTCTCTTATTTTCTATCCAATGTCCGAAGTGCCGCCTGATAAGTTTGCTCCATTAGCATGGTAATGGTCATAGGGCCGACACCTCCAGGGACTGGCGTGATGTGGCTAGCAAGTGGTGCAACTGACTCATAATCCACATCTCCACAGAGCTTGCCATTTTCATCACGGTTCATCCCAACGTCAATGACTACCGCACCTGGTTTGACAAAGTCAGCAGTCACAAACTTGGCACGACCGATTGCTACCACCAGAATATCCGCTTTAGCAGCCACCTTGGCAAGATTATGAGTCCGTGAGTGGGTCAAAGTCACTGTAGCATTTTTGGCCAAAAGAAGCTGGGCCATGGGTTTTCCAACGATATTGGAACGACCAATGACGACCGCATTTTTACCTTCCAAGTCAATCCCGTATTCATGGAACATTTCCATAATTCCTGCAGGTGTCGAAGGAATCATGACTGGATGTCCAGACCAAAGGCGTCCCATGTTTAGGGGATGGAAACCATCTACGTCCTTTTCAGGATCAATAGCTAATAAAACTGCCTCTTCGTCAATATGTTTTGGTAATGGTAACTGGACCAAAATTCCATGCCAAGCTGGATCTTGATTATATTTGGCAATCAAGTCTAACAATTCCGCTTGAGTAATGGTTTCTGGAACTCGCACAACTTCACTACGGAACCCTGCCGCAAGGGCTGACCTCTCCTTGTTGCGAACGTAGACTTGGCTGGCAGGGTTGTCCCCAACTAAAATCACTACCAAACCAGGTACTAGACCTGTCTCTTCCTTTAATTTTTCAGTCTTTTCAGCCAGCTGTCCTTGTAACTTAGCTGCTAGAGCCTTCCCATCAATAATCTGTGTCATATCATTTCTCTTTTCTTTCAAATATCTTCCATTATATCAAAAACTGCTAATCCCATCTAACACTTCTTGCCTAGGCTATCTTATAGTTTCAAACTATAAGAAAAAGCTCGGTTCGAGCTTTTCATTAATCTATATTTTATATGTAAAGTTGGCTACAAATAGCTAAACAAAGCTAACTTATAAAACCTTACTCAAGAAGTCTTTAGTCCGTTGTTCTTGAGTTTGTTCAAAAATCTGTTCAGGTGTTCCATCTTCAACAACCACACCGTCTGCCATAAAAATGACACGATCTGCCACCTCACGGGCAAATCCCATCTCATGTGTTACGATAACCATGGTCATTCCTGACTTGGCTAAGTCTTGCATAACAGCCAACACCTCACCTACCATTTCAGGGTCCAGGGCTGAAGTTGGCTCGTCAAAGAGCAAAACATCTGGTTCCATAGCCAACCCACGCGCGATGGCAATCCGCTGTTGCTGGCCACCTGACAAACTCTGTGGATAAGCATCTGCCTTATCTGGCAAACCAACTTTTTCCAAAAGTTCCTGGGCTCTCTTCTCAGCCACCGCCTTACTTTCACCTTTGGTCTTGATAGGAGACAAGGTGATATTTTCCATCACAGTCATATTAGGAAAGAGATTAAATTGTTGAAAAACCATGCCCATCTTCTCACGCATAGCAAACAGGTCATTCTTCTTGTCCGTAATATCGACTCCCTCAAAGATAACCTTCCCCTTGGTTGCTTCTTCCAACAAATTCATAGAACGAAGCAAGGTAGATTTCCCGCTCCCTGAAGGACCGATGATAACGACAACTTCTCCTCTTTTAATCTCGAGGTTGATGCCCTTCAATACTTCATTCTTTCCAAAGGATTTATGTAAATTTTCAATTTTTATCAAGGTTTCTGTCATTATTTCTTATCTCCTTGTCCCATACGTTTTTCAAAAGCTTTCAAGGCTACTGTCAAAATAGAGGTCATAATCAAGTAATAAAAGGCTGCAAATAAAAGTGGTGTTAAAGGTAGATAGGTTGTTGTAGAAACTGTTGTAGCCCCGTTCCACAACTCCATAACACCGATAGCTGATAAGAGGGAACTGTCCTTGATAATGGTGATAAATTCGTTCCCCAATGCTGGCAAAATATTTTTGATTGCTTGTGGCAAAATCACATAGCGCATCGCATTTTTAGGACGAATCCCTAAAGAATAGGCCGCCTCTAACTGACCCTTAGGAACTGCATTAATCCCAGCACGCACAGTCTCAGAAACATAAGCACCACTATTCATAGAAATAATCAAAATCCCTGGAATCAGGCGAGACAAATCAACACCCAAAATCCCAACCTGAATAGTCGGAGCATTGATATGCATAAGAGCAAAGGCAATCATAATCTGAACCATCATCGGTGTCCCACGGAAAATCCAAACGTACAAGTTGGCGAGCCAAACAAGCGGTTTAAACTTGGAACGTTGCCCAAAAGCCAAGACAACACCCAAAATAGTTCCCAAAAAGACAACACAGATAGAAATAAGAACCGTCACAACAGCCCCATAGTTAAAATAAGGTAAATACTTGGGTAAAAAAGAAAAATTCATAGTCACACTGCTTTCTAAAATAGAATACTGTATGATTATAACATTAATTGAATTAAAATTCAAATCTTTTATCTAATTTATTCAAAAAAACTTTAAGCTGGTAGAATTAGCGAGAAATCTTAGTTTTTTCTAGTCAAGTTGACCTCCTTTATGGTAAAATAGTAACGATAAGAAATGAAGGAGAATCAAAATGGAATCACATTTGGTTAGAATCATCAACCGCCTTGAAGCAATGGCAAAAGACGGCGGAAATTTAAAACGTAATTTTGAACGCGAAGGAGTTGTTGTTGCAGAAGTTGCATACAGCCACGACGAAGAAAACGGATCAATCTTTACCCTTCGTGATGTCGAAGCTCGCGAAACTTATACGTTTGACAGCATTGACTTGATTGCAATGGAGATTTACGAACTCCTTTACTAATACAAAACAAGCTGGGATTACACCCTGCATGTCTAACCAAAATCCTTTTTGTCTCACAAATAGGATTTTTTTATAGTCCAAATTCACAAAAATTTTCATTGTAACAACTTCTCAAAGCTGCAATCTTTTTACTTGCTTTACATCCCAATCCTGTTATAATGAGAGTATAGAAATTTGACTATTTTTGACCTTTAACCAGGTCAGGCTAAAGAAAGAAATGAGGTAGATGTATGCTTTGTCAAAACTGTAAAATCAACGACTCAACAATTCATCTTTACACCAATCTCAATGGAAAACAAAAACAAATTGACCTCTGTCAAAACTGCTACAAGATTATCAAGACTGATCCTAACAACAGTCTCTTTAAAGGTATGACAGATTTGAACAATCGTGACTTCGATCCCTTTGGTGATTTCTTCAATGATCTAAACAATTTCAGACCTTCTAGCAATACTCCTCCTATTCCCCTAACCCAATCAGGTGGAGGTTACGGTGGAAACGGCGGTTATGGTTCCCAAAATCGTGGATCTGCTCAAACTCCACCCCCAAGCCAAGAAAAAGGCCTGCTAGAAGAATTTGGTATCAATGTAACTGAGATTGCTCGTCGTGGCGATATCGACCCCGTTATTGGACGCGATGATGAGATTATCCGTGTCATCGAAATTCTCAATCGTAGAACTAAGAATAATCCTGTTCTTATCGGTGAACCAGGTGTCGGAAAAACGGCTGTTGTCGAAGGTCTAGCTCAGAAAATCGTTGATGGCGATGTTCCACATAAACTCCAAGGTAAACAAGTCATCCGTCTGGATGTGGTTAGCTTAGTTCAAGGAACGGGTATCCGTGGACAATTTGAAGAACGCATGCAAAAACTCATGGAAGAAATTCGCAAACGTGAAGACATCATCCTCTTTATCGATGAAATCCATGAAATTGTCGGTGCTGGTTCTGCAGGCGATGGCAATATGGATGCAGGAAATATCCTCAAGCCAGCCCTTGCCCGTGGTGAACTGCAACTAGTCGGTGCCACTACACTCAATGAGTACCGTATCATTGAAAAAGATGCTGCCCTAGAACGCCGTATGCAGCCTGTCAAAGTCGATGAACCAACCGTGGAAGAAACAATCACTATCCTCAAAGGAATTCAAAAGAAATACGAAGACTATCACCACGTTCACTATACCGATGCTGCAATTGAAGCAGCTGCAACTCTTTCCAATCGCTACATCCAAGATCGCTTCTTACCTGACAAGGCCATTGACCTCCTAGATGAAGCTGGTTCTAAGATGAATTTGACCTTGAATTTTGTGGATCCTAAAGTCATTGATCAGCGCTTAATCGAGGCTGAAAATCTCAAGTCTCAAGCTACACGAGAGGAAGATTTTGAGAAGGCAGCCTACTTCCGCGACCAGATTGCCAAGTATAAGGAAATGCAAAAGAAAAAGGTCACAGACCAAGATACTCCTATCATCAGTGAGAAAACCATTGAGCACATTATCGAGCAGAAAACCAATATTCCTGTTGGTGATTTGAAAGAGAAAGAACAATCTCAACTCATTCATCTAGCCGAAGACCTCAAATCTCATGTTATTGGACAAGATGATGCTGTCGATAAGATTGCCAAGGCTATTCGCCGGAATCGTGTCGGTCTCGGTACTCCAAACCGTCCAATTGGAAGCTTCCTCTTTGTCGGACCAACTGGGGTCGGTAAGACGGAACTTTCCAAACAACTAGCTATCGAACTCTTTGGTTCTGCTGACAGTATGATTCGCTTTGATATGAGTGAATACATGGAAAAACACAGTGTTGCGAAATTAGTTGGTGCCCCTCCAGGTTATGTTGGCTACGATGAGGCTGGGCAATTAACTGAAAAAGTTCGCCGCAATCCATATTCTCTTATTCTCTTGGATGAAGTAGAGAAAGCCCATCCAGATGTTATGCACATGTTCCTCCAGGTCTTGGACGATGGTCGTTTGACAGATGGGCAAGGACGTACCGTTAGCTTCAAGGATGCCATCATCATCATGACTTCAAATGCAGGTACAGGTAAGGCAGAAGCCAGCGTTGGATTTGGGGCTGCTAGAGAAGGACGTACCAACTCTGTTCTTGGTGAACTCGGCAACTTCTTTAGCCCAGAGTTTATGAACCGTTTTGATGGTATTATCGAATTTAAGGCTCTCAGCAAAGATAACCTCCTTCAGATTGTCGAGCTTATGCTAGCAGATGTTAACAAACGTCTTTCTAGCAACAACATTCATTTGGATGTAACCGACAAGGTCAAGGAAAAATTGGTTGATCTAGGTTATGATCCAAAAATGGGAGCACGCCCACTTCGTCGTACTATTCAAGACTATATTGAGGACGCAATCACTGACTACTACCTTGAAAATCCAAGCGAAAAAGACCTCAAGGCAGTTATGACCAGCAAGGGAAAGATTCAAATCAAGTCTGCCAAAAAAGCTGAAGTTAAAACTTCTGAAAAAGAAGTATAAATCCTATAGAAAAGGAGTAGAAAATGAAAATTTTCTGCTCCTTTTTACTAAAATAACTATAAGTTCTTGACAGCTCGGCCTTTGTCCATTAAGATAATAATAAAGATAATAGATAATGAGGAAAATGCAATGGCAAACCCAACTTTTGGAGAAAAAAAAGAGAATGTGACCTACCAGAACCGTTATGGCGTATATGCAGTTATCCCTGATGCTGAACAAAAACAAATTGTTCTTATTCAAGCACCAAATGGCGCTTGGTTTCTACCAGGTGGCGAAATTGAAGCAGGTGAAAATCATCAGGAAGCCCTAAAACGTGAATTAATTGAAGAACTTGGTTTCACAGCTGAAATTGGTGCCTATTATGGACAAGCTGACGAATATTTCTACTCTCGTCACCGTGACACCTACTACTACAATCCTGCCTACCTCTATGAAGCAACTTCTTTCAAAGAAGTGCAAAAGCCACTAGAAGAATTTAATCATATTGCCTGGTTCCCTATTGACGAGGCTATTGAAAATCTCAAACGTGGTAGCCATAAATGGGCTATCCAATCTTGGAAAAAACAGCATAAGGTTGACTAAATCATGCTACTTTATTCAAAAAGTGCTATAATAGAATTAGAAAATCGGAGGAAATGTTATGAAGCTTATCAATACGACAAACTCACACTCGCAACTTGTAAAAAGCCAGCTAGAAAGTACTGATACAACCCTTGTTGAGGTCTATTCTGCAGGAAATACAGATGTTATTTTTACCCAAGCTCCGCTTCACTATGAAATCCTCATTTCAAACAAACACCGTGCTATTCGCGAAACTGAAATCGAAGCCATCCAAGAATTTTTCTTGAAACGTAAAATTGATAAGGACTCTATTGATGAAGCCAATATCAAAACACTCTACTCAGAGAAATTAATTGGAATTTCGATTCCAACCAAATAAAAAATTGGAGAGATTAAAAAGCTTTTTGAACCTTATAGCACAAAACTTGGTTCTAACTTGCTTTTTAAATCATCTCCATTTTTTATCTTGATACTCAATGAAAATCAAAGAGCGAACTAGGAAGCTAGCCGCAGGTTGCTCAAAACACTGTTTTGAGGTTGTAGATAAGACTGACGAAGTCAGTCACATATATACGGTAAGGCGACGCTGACGTGGTTTGAAGAGATTTTCGAAGAGTATGAGATCTTATCATAGAAGATTTTATAGACAATCATGACCACCCGTCTAACGGGTGGTTTGAACCAGGGCTATAAGCCCAAATTACCAGCCAGCGCCTAAAGACGCTGGCTTTCACGTTGTTCAATCCTTATTGCTCTTGACTCGTCACTTGCCTCTCAAAGAGGCTTTAGTATTACTTACCACTATCCCTAAAGGGATCCTCATATTCTTTTACACTCAATTTATCTAGTGCTATATCATGCTTTACTCGTTCTCAAATTTTCATACTCGTGAAGAAATCATCCACTGGATAATTTCTTTAATCTTGAATATATTTCTTAATTGTGGCTTCATTGAGTCCCACCGTACTTACATAATAACCTTCCGCCCAGAAATGCCGATTCCCAAACTTATACTTGAGGTTGGCGTGTTTGTCAAACATCATGAGTGCACT